>JAOZLR010000375.1 GCA_029934735.1 Bacteroidales bacterium | reverse complement strand
AAAGAGTATTGACAGACTTTCTTATTCCTGAAGCAGGTGTACTAACCGATGTAGATATTACTATCCCGGGTTATGGATTGCCGGGCACAACCACAATGCGAATTGGTGCTAACTATGGTGATCCTTCTTCCCCTGATCCTTGTGCCACATTTTTATATGGCGAATGGGAAGATTATTCAATAGTGGTTAGTGGTACACCAATAAATAACGATGCAATAGCAGTTAGTATTGATATTATATCTATTTTACAACAGGGAGATGTAACACCAAAAGCTACAGTAAAAAATAATGGAATTGAAACGATTAGTTTTCCTGTAACATGCTCAACTGACGGTTACTCTTCGATAATAGATATTACTGATCTGGGTTCAGGTGAAGAAATCCAGGTTGAATTTGACAACTGGTCGGTTACTCCGGGAGTTTACGATTTAGAAGTAGTTACAGCTCTTGAGGGGGACGAAATACCCGGGAATGATATGGTAAACAAAACAATAAATATTGTAGAATATATTCCAACAAAAATAGTAGTGGGAGAAGAAGGAACCGGAACCTGGTGTGGATGGTGTGTAAGAGGGGCTGTATATATGGATTCAATGGCTATGAAATATCCAGATACATGGATTGGTATCGCAGTTCATGATGGAGATCCGATGGTTGTAGAGGAATATGATACAGGTATTGCTCCTCTGATTGGATATGCATACCCAGGTGGCCTTGTCGATCGTGCAATCGCAACCGACCCATCTTATTTTGAAGCAGCCTATCAGGAAAGTATAACAAAAATTGCGGCTGCAGGAATTATCATAGAAAATAAATCATTCAATGTTGCAACTGGAGAATTATCTTTTACTCTGACTGCTGATTTTATAGCAACAGTTTCTGATTATCGGTTTAATGCTGTATTGGTTGAAAATGGAGTAACGGGAACTGGAGATGGATGGGCCCAGGCTAATTATTATTCAGGAGGAGGTAGTGGTCCGATGGGTGGTTACGAAGATCTACCAAATCCTGTTCCTGCCGAAGACATGGTTTATGATCATGTAGCTAGGGCAATACTTGGAGGTTTTGAAGGTGCTGAGGGTAGCCTTCCTGGAACCATTAATGCGGGCGAATCTCATAGCTACGATTTTTCAATTACAATTTCAGAAGATTGGGATATTGACCAAATTGAAATTGTAGGTATGTTAATGGATTATGCAACCGGTGAAATTGAGAATGGAACCAGGGATCATTTAATTACAGGAATATTTAACTCGGAAACAAATGCTGATATACTAGTTTATCCAAACCCTGCTTCTAATCAATTAAGAATTTCAGCAGAGGGTAGTGTAGACACTTATATTTACAGTGTTACCGGACAGCTTTTAATTAAGAAAGAAGATATGTCTGGTTCTCAAACTATTGATATTAGTGGACTTATGAATGGAACCTATATTGTTAAAGTAATTAGCAATAATCAACCATTTACTACTAAGTTAAATGTTATCAAATAAGTTGTCAATCATGAAGAACGTTAACATCTCTCTATTTATAATTCTCTTAATTTTCACGGTAAATGGTTTGTCACAAACATTAACCTTATCGTGGGAAGGTCAAACCCTCGGTGACTCATTATTGGTTATGGGGTTAACAACAGACAACGAACTGGTTGCACATGTTGTTGTTACAAATAATACTGGTAATAGCATGGGCATAAAAGTTAAACGTAGTCCACTTGAAATAGTTGGAGGTTCCGTAAACTACTTTTGCTGGGCAGGTAATTGCTATCCGCCAAGTGTTAGCCAATCTCCTGGATATTTAACTCTGGGAGCAGGGCAGTCCAGCGGAGATGAAGATTTCTCAGGTCATTATATGCCGAATGGAAATTATGGCGATTCTTTTATAGAATATGAGTTCTTCAACATGGACAATGAAGATGAATATGTTAAAGTCGTGGTTCAGTTCGCAACTACAATTGCAGGTATTGATGAGCACGATTTAGATGTAAACATATACCCTAATCCAGCTACTGAATATGTAACAATTAAATTATCATGTAAAATGAGAACAGTTATGGTGTACGATTATACTGGCTCAAAGGTAATGGAAGAAAATGTAAACAGCTCATCGCACAAGATGAACACTTCACTTCTGTCTCCCGGAATTTATTTGTTTAAAATTCTCACTGAAAAAGGAGTTAATGTAAAGCAAATAATAATAAAATAAAGTTGGTTAGGTTTTTTCATGGAAGCCCTGGGGTTATATAAGCTCTGGGGTTTTTTTAATGTTCACCATAAGTTTGATAAATTCAGGTTTATAATATTGAGGCTTTTTTAATCAAAGAGAGAAATGACCTCCTGTCGAGTTGCATAATAGAGTACATTTGTATTTGATAAATTAAGAAGGACTATTGAAGATTTTTATCAATTCCCTTACCTCCACTTGTAAACTTCCATAACTTACAATTCTAATATTCAAAGGAGTGTTGTAGAATTTGGTAATAGATTTTTTTAATAGCATTAATTATCCATTCACTCCTATAGCCGAAAGCGACTTGTTAAAAAAAACTCACAAATTACCCAACGTATTCTTCTATGTCTGCAATAAGTTTATCAAAGTTTGGGCTTTCACCAAAAATCATTGTTGTCTGCATTTCTTTATAATCAGCACGGTATAAGTCCATAAATTTAATTGGAGGAGTAAATTTGAGTGTATTAATTGTAAGCTCTTTGTAATCCACATTTTTTACCGGAGTTAATTTTTCTCTGTGTATACAAATATTAGTAAAAAGTTGTGAGTCCTTAAATGCTCTATTACCATATTCGGTTTTCATAATCTGGTAAATATCATACAAATGCCGCGACATTCTATGATATCTGATTTTATCAGATTCTTTTTGAAATTCTTCATGTAACAGAATCATTTTTTCCAATAGTGTTTTTTCAGGAGATACAGCTTGTACATTGAAGCTGCCCTCTGTAAATTCAGATTCAGGATAATGTAGATCAATAATTGACTTGATGGGTTTAATTTCCATGGGCTCTGTTAACGAACGCGCTCCAATTTCTATCAATACTCTTGATTGCAAATAACTATCTTCTTCAAATACAGAAATATAATTGACATGAACAATTTCCGGATCTTGGTCTGATACTTTTACATTAGGGACTTCAATATTGAATAAATTCTCATCAACCCCATATCTGGCAAAACTTTTATTCAATATATCAGGTAATACTTCTGCTGAAAATT
>JAOZLR010000374.1 GCA_029934735.1 Bacteroidales bacterium | reverse complement strand
GGAAAAAGCAGTAAAAAAAATCAAAAGAATAATTATGGATAATGTTTTCATAATATGTCTGTATCGTGATTAAGAATCATTAGCAGACTCAAAGATAAACCCGAAAGGGCAATTTCAGAATGGTAAATTATTATTCGCAGGGAATGAATTATTATTCGCAAGAATTTAAGACAAAAGCGTAAAAAATGACATATCAGGTTATTGTTGTGATTCAGAATGACAGGAATTCATTATTTAGTTCTGTTGTTACTGACAGGTAACCCTACATCCTTTCAAACAGTTTAAAAAGCTCTTCCTTTTTTCTTGAGGATACAGGAACGATAGACTCATCAATCATAACGAGGTGGCCGCCATCCATTTTATCATATCTGGAAATATGATCGAGGTTTACGAGGTGAGATTGATGTGTACGATAAAATCCCATCGACTTCAACATTTCGGAATACCCTTTTAAAGGTCGTGAAACAAATAACTTTTCGCCGTTTACAAGATAAAAGGTGGTATAATTTACATCCGCCTCGCAGCGTACTATCTCTTTTATATTTATTATATGAATGCTCTCAGCAGTTTTCAGAACTATCTTTTTTATTTTATTAAGATTCGATAAAAACGCCGAAAGTTTTACCTCGGTATCTTCCTTTTGTTTTGTGGTATTTGCTCTCTCTATTGCCTGAAAAAGATTGCCAGCAGTTACCGGTTTTAAAATATAATCGAGTGCACTAAACTTAAAGGCTCTGACTGCATATTCTTCATGAGCAGTTATAAAAATAATCTTAAATAATATTTTATCAAACTTCTTTAAAAGGTCGAAGCCAGTTCCGTCAGGTAAATTGATGTCAAGCAAAACAACATCAGGCTTTAATCTGTTAATGATTTCAAAGCCAGACTCAACATCTCCAGCCTCCCCTATTACAGAGACATTTGCAGTTCCTAAACCAAGAATATTAATTATTGTTTCCCTTGCTTTAGGCTCATCATCGATTACAACTATTGATAGCATTGATTAGAAAGATTAAAGGTCAAAGATAATAAAATTTTAATATCAACAACTATTTGCAAGGAATTTCGAGAGCTACTTTTGTCCCTGTTGACTCACCTTTGTCATCCAGCAAATCAGTAACATTCAGTACAAATTTTTTCTTAAACTTCTTTCTGAATATTTCTAATCGTTCCCTGGTAATAGCCATTGCCATTGATTTATGTTTTTTACTTTTCTCTATTTCAGATGCTTTTTTTCTTCCCACACCATTATCTTCTACTACTAATGAAATACATTTATTCACTTTATTAAAAGCAACAAAAATATACCCCATTTCCTTTTTGTGCCTTAAGCCATGTTCAATTGCGTTTTCGATAAAAGGTTGGGCAAGCATTGGCGGGATACTAATATTTTCTATATCGATATCATCACTGACTTCAATTCTGTATTCAAACTTATTTTCAAATCTCAGGTTTTGAAGTTCAAAATATAAATTCAGCATTTTTATTTCTCTTTCAAGCTTGACAAATTCAACCCTCGAACCTTCCAGAATTATCCTCACCAAATCGGCAAATTTGGCCAGAAAATCACCTGCTTGTACCGGCTCCTTTTTATAAATAAAACTTTGAATCGCAATGAGTGAATTGAAAATAAAATGAGGATTCATCTGCGAACGAAGTAATTTCTGCTCTAGTTCAATATTTTTATGCTTTGATTTTAAACGCTTATTTCTGAAATACAGATAAATAGCAATTGCCATTAGAAAAAAGAAAATCCAGAAAGCCAGCATCATTCTGTTACGTTGACTTATTTTCAAATCCTGAACACGATTCTTTTCAGAAAGCAGTTCCAATTGTTGCTCCTTTTTTTCTGTCTCGAACTTCGTTTCAACCTCTCTGATTGCCCTGTACTTTCCTTCACTGAATAAGCTATCTTGTGCATTTGAATACAATTTAAAATATTTTAAGGCAAAGTCAGTATCCCCCAAAGCTTCGTATATTTGAGATAAAAGTTGATAAATATTCTTCTGTACCTGTAAATAACCGGTTTTCTCAGCTATGTTCATACTTTGCAAAGCCAGGTCAAGAGCTTTTTGGTATCTCTTTTCCCTAAAATAAATATTTGCAATACAATTTAGAGATTCAGCTATTCCGGGTTTATCATCTTCCTCTTTTGATATTTTTAATGCCTTTTGGTAATTACTGAGAGCTTCCTCCAAATTATTCTCCTTCAGATAAGTAAACCCAATGTAAATATAGCAGTCATCAAGTCCGTGTTGATAACCCATTTCCCGATTCAGTTCAACTGACTTATCTAAATAATTTCTAGCAATATCATATTGTTTTTTATCAGAATAGATTCTCCCAATACTAAGATAACAACTCGCCTCTCCTGTTTTGTCATTCTCTTCAATTGCAATTTTTTGAGCCTTTTTAAAATAATCCAAAGCCTTGTCTAAATCAGCTTGCTCATAATAAATTTTTCCTATGTTCAGATAGCAAGCTTCTATTCTTCGCATGTGATTCAATGATTCAAAAATCTTTAAGGCTTTAATATAGTGTTCCAGGGCAATTGTATAATATCCCTTTTTAAAATAAATTGTACCATTGTTTACCAGACAAGATGCAATCCAGGAAGTATCTGTACCCATTTCAGCATATGCGAGAGCTCTATTATTAAAATCAAGAGCCTCATTATATTTTCCCTGATTTTTATAGACGATTCCTATTTCGCTGGCACATTCTGAAATTAAATCAATGTCGTTAATTTCTTCAGAAGATTTAAGTCCCATAAAAAAATTATCCAGAGCTAACGGATAGTCACTTTGAAAAAAGCACTCTATCCCTATTTCGATATATGACCTGATTGACAACTTTTTAAAAGTAATAATCAAATCCTTGTTTTGTTCTGCATTAAAACTACTCAGAGAGTCAATATTTTTATTAGCAATACAGAGCGATTTCGCAAAATAAAATACTAAAGAATCAGAAGGGCCAGTCAGAAACTGATAACCAAGCTTAAAGAGAATTTCGATTTTTGCAGTATCCGTTTTTGCAGATTCATATTCAACTCTCAGGCTATCTGTTTTTGTCATCGGCTTAGAGCCTGAAGCCCCCAGATTCCACAATAAAAGAACCATAACCAACAGGCTCAATATTCTCCGGTATTTTGTATAACAGGGCATTTGTTTAATTGTAATAATGACTGTTGATAATTTAGCACAGGATAATTAGCAAAGATATCAAAAAAAAT
>JAOZLR010000063.1:4496-10501 GCA_029934735.1 Bacteroidales bacterium | reverse complement strand
ATTCATTTCCAAACCTTCAGCCCATAGCATTCTGTCTTCAGGCGAAAACTGCCAGGGAGCCCCATTATTTTCAATATTTGTAAACATGGTGTTCAGCTCTCCGGGTGCTGCCGATTCTTCCATAACAATATAGCGCCTCAAATCAACAATAATAGAAGGATGATTAATATTCACAGGACACTCCTGGGCGCAGGCGTTGCAGGTTGTGCAAGCCCATAATTCCTCGGGAGTTATATAGTTCATCAGCAATGCTTTGCCGTCATCAAAATTTTTATCTTTTACTAATCCCGGACCTTTTTCTTTCATTCTGGCTCTCACATCCATTATGATTTTTCGTGGCGACAACATCTTCCCTGTAAGGTTTGCCGGACAGACCGAAGTACATCTGCCACATTCGGTACAGGTGAGAGAATCGAGATAGTTTTTCCATGTTATGTCTTCAACATCTTTCACCCCGAATCTTCCAACCACCTCCTCCTCGGCTGCAGGTTCGGCAAATGCGGCATTAGGGTCCATCATCAACTTAACCTCTTTTGTAATTTCGGGCATATTAAACAGATAACCCAAAGGCTCAAGGCGAGAAAGCAATACATTAGGTATCGACATAAAAACATGGAAGTGTTTTGAGTATGGCAGAATGTTGGCAAACAGAAAGATGAATAGAATATGTGTCCACCAGAAAAATTCATGCCAGAAATGAACAGTATGCGGGCTGAGGTTTCCTGCTATGAAAAAGTGCTGAACAATATAGCTGCTTACCGGAAACACACCTTTGTAGGTTTCAGGTTCTTGCAGGATATAAAATGTATTCATACCAAGTAAAGAAATCATCAACACGAAAATAATAGTTAATGCAATATTGGCATCGTAGTGTGAGATGTGCTTCATCTCTATTCCACTGAATCTTTTGATATGGCCAAATAGTCTGCGGGCAATAAATACAATTATGGCAATGGCAATAACCAAAGCAAAAATATCGCCGAAAGCCATTATAAAGTCGTAACACCATCCCAGGAAACTCAAAGAACGCTCAGTTCCAAACAGGCCGTCAATTATCATTTCAACACTACCAAACAGGATAACCAGGAATCCCCAGAAAACCAATGCGTGTAATAATCCTATAAAAGGGAGTCTGAAAATTTTTGTTTGAAAAAATGCCACCTTAAGCATAAGAATTATACGCTTACCCCATTCGCCGACAGGAAACGGTTTTGTAAGTTTAAAGTAAGAAAAAACCCTCGACATTGTCCATCCGAAAATCCCCAGGGTGATCAGCAAAGCAATTGCAAACACGATTTGTTTTGTCATAGCCATATCATTTTTAAATCACACTACAATTTTACAAAAATTTATAATTGAAATGATAAAAAATTGAAAATATCAAATTCCAAGATATTTTTTAATACGAATTATGCAATTGAACACAAAAGAGTTTTCTATTGCATCTGAGTTTCAAACTTTATTTATCTTTGCATCTATTAATCTTTTGATAAATACAAGCTAAAGATGCAAGCAACTGAAATTTACAAACCGAAGAATCATATCAGAATAGTAACGGCAGCCTCTCTTTTCGATGGGCACGATGCAGCAATAAACGTTATGCGTCGTATCATTCAGGCTACAGGTGCCGAAGTTATTCATCTTGGACATAACCGCTCAGTAATAGAAATAGTTGATTGTGCACAGCAGGAAGATGTGCAGGCTATTGCAATAACATCTTATCAGGGCGGACATATTGAGTTTTTTAAATACATGCATGATTTGCTACATGAGAAAGGCTGCGGACACATAAAAATATTTGGTGGAGGCGGAGGTGTAATTCTGCCGTCGGAACAGGAAGAGCTTCACAAATATGGTATCGAAAGAATATATTCTCCGGATGATGGCCGCGAAATGGGATTGCAGGGAATGATTAACGACTTGTTGCAAAAATCTGACTTCCCAACCGGAAAAAACATAAAGATTAAGGCTGAAGATATTGAGAAAAGAGATATTAATTCAATTGCAAAACTGATTTCAGCGGCAGAAAACGATAGGGATAGTGTTACGGATATTCTTAAAAATCTAGGTGAAAAGCGTGATAAAAAGAAATCACCGGTTCTTGGAATAACGGGTACGGGCGGTGCCGGGAAATCCTCACTAGTTGATGAAATTGTAAGACGTTTTCTTATGAAATATCCGGGTAAAACCATTGCAATTATCTCTGTTGACCCGTCAAAACGTAAGACCGGCGGTGCTTTGCTTGGCGACCGCATCAGGATGAATTCCATAAATAGCGACAATGTTTATATGCGCTCACTTGCTACACGGCAGTCGAACCTGTCAATGTCGAAATATGTGAAAGATGCCGAAACTATTGTTCAGGCGGCAGGTTTCGACATCATAATTCTTGAAACATCCGGAATAGGCCAATCCGACACTACTATCGTTGATCATAGCGACATAACTCTTTATGTTATGACTCCCGATTATGGTGCAGGTACACAGTTGGAAAAAATTGATATGCTGGATTATGCCGATCTGATTGCTCTTAACAAATTTGATAAGCGCGGCGGACTTGATGCCCTGCGGGATGTTAAAAAACAATACCAGCGTAATCATCTTCTGTGGGACAAAAGTTTTGATGATATGCCGGTGTACGGGACCATTGCTTCACAATTTAACGACCCTGGCGTGAATCACCTCTTTAATGCTTTGATTGATAAAATTGCTGAAAAGACAGGTGTTGATTTCAAAGAGCATATTGAAGATGATAATGAGGACGTTCTTCCCGATAAGGTTTATATTATTCCACCAAACCGTATTCGCTACCTTTCGGAAATATCAGAAACAATTCGTAATTATAACCAGTGGGCTGAGCAACAGGCTGATGTTGCACAACGATTGTATGCTATAAATACAACTCTGGAGATACTAAAAAATGAAGGAAATGATAATAGTCCTACTGTTGGGGTTCTTGAAGATCAGTATCAGAAAACGGAACTTGACCTTGACGGACGTAATAAAATAATACTGAAAACCTGGGAGGAAAAGGTTAAGTCGTACAAGGCGAAGTATTACGTTTTTAAAGTAAGGGATAAGGAATTTAAACTTACAACACACTCCGAATCTCTTTCGCATACAGAGATACCTAAAGTTTCACTTCCTAAATATAAAGCCTGGGGCGACATTTTAAAATGGAATCTCCTTGAAAATGTTCCGGGAGAATTTCCATATGCTGCCGGTGTCTTTCCGTTTAAGCGCGAAGGTGAAGATCCTACAAGAATGTTTGCCGGCGAAGGCGGGCCCGAAAGAACCAACAAAAGATTTCATTATGTCTCTCTTGGAATGCCTGCCAAAAGATTATCAACGGCCTTCGATTCGGTAACCCTTTATGGTGAGGATCCTGACCTCAGACCTGATATTTATGGTAAAATTGGAAACTCGGGTGTTTCGGTTTCCTGTCTTGATGATGCTAAGAAATTATATTCGGGTTTTAATCTGGCCGACCCGAAAACTTCCGTTTCAATGACAATTAACGGCCCTGCCCCGACAATGGTAGGCTATTTTATGAATGCTGCCATTGACCAGCAATGCGAAATTTATATAAAGCAAAATGGCCTTGAAAAAGAGATTGAAGCTAAAATTGAAAAGTTTTACAAGGAAAGAGGTACAGAGCGTCCGAAATATTATGGTAAATTACCTGAAGGTAATGATGGACTTGGCCTGATGCTTCTCGGTGTAACGGGCGATATGGTATTGCCTGAAGATATTTATGAGGAGATAAAGGCCGATACGATCAGCAAAGTCAGAGGTACAGTGCAGGCTGATATTCTGAAAGAGGATCAGGCTCAAAATACTTGTATTTTCTCAACAGACTTTTCGCTAAAGTTAATGGGGGATGTACAGGAATATTTTACAAAATATAATATAAGGAATTTTTATTCGGTTTCCATATCGGGATATCATATTGCTGAAGCTGGAGCTAATCCTATAACACAACTGGCGCTGACACTTTCAAATGGTTTTACTTATGTGGAGTATTATCTTTCGAGAGGGATGGATATCAATTCGTTTGCTCCGAACCTGTCGTTCTTTTTCTCAAATGGACTTGATCCTGAATATTCGGTTATGGGACGTGTGGCAAGGCTGATTTGGTCAAAGGCAATGAAATTGAAATATAGTGGTAACGACAGGTCGCAAAAGCTGAAATATCATATTCAGACATCAGGCCGATCGCTACACTCGCAGGAAATTGATTTTAATGACATACGTACTACACTACAGGCTCTGTATGCTATTTATGATAATTGCAATTCGCTTCACACAAATGCTTATGATGAGGCAATTACAACCCCAACAGAAGAATCTGTTCGCCGGGCTATGGCAATACAATTGATAATTAATCATGAACTCGGGCTGGCCAAAAGCCAAAATCCTTTACAGGGCTCGTTCATCATTGAAGAACTTACCGACCTTGTTGAGGAGGCTGTGCTTTTAGAATTTGACAGGATAACCGAACGTGGCGGAGTGCTCGGAGCAATGGAAACAATGTATCAGCGTAGCAAAATTCAGGAAGAGTCGCTTTATTATGAAGAGATGAAACATTCGGGCAAACTACCGATTATGGGTGTAAACACTTTCCTTTCGTCAAAGGGTTCGCCAACAGTAATCCCCGGTGAAGTTATCAGGGCAACACCAGAGGAAAAGGAAATACAGTTGAAAACAGTAGAAAATCTTAAAAAGACATATAAAAAAGAGGCTGAGGAGTGGCTCGTTAGATTGCAGAAAACAGCAGCAAATAATGAGAATGTATTTGCCACTTTAATTGAAGCTGTAAAATATACTACTATCGGACAAGTTACCAATTCACTGTTTGATGTTGGTGGTCAGTATCGGAGAAACATGTAATTTTACGAAAATAAAAAATTATGATAAATAAAGACATACTCGTTATTTACCCTGAAACAAAGACAACGCAGGTTGCACTTTATAAAGGAACAAGTTTACTGTTTCTGAAAAATATAAAACATGATATTCAAAAGCTGGAAATTTTGAAAGAAGAGGGTATGGAAGCCAGGATGAAATACCGTACCGAAGCTGTGTTGAAAGAGTTGACAGATAATGATGCCGACTTTGATGAAATTGAAATTGTTGTTGGACGCGGTGGTGTGTTAAAGCCCCTGAATGCAGGTGTTTATGAGGTAAATAAAAAGATGGTTCACGACCTGAAAACCGGTTTGGAAGGAATTCACCATACAAACCTCGGTGGCCTCATCGCTTATGAAATTGCAAATAAAATCAATGCCAAACCCCTTCTTACAGATCCTGTTTCTGTTGACGAGATGGATGACCTGGCTAGGGTTAGCGGGCATCCTCTTTTTGAACGCAAATCCATTTTTCACGCTCTGAATCAAAAGTTTTTTGCAAGAAGATATGCAAAAGCTCACCATGCTGATTACAACGACCTTAACCTGATAGTTGCCACAATCGGCATGGGCGGGATTTCGGTTTCTGCGCATCGCAAGGGAAAAGTGGTTGACGGAAATAATGCTTACGATGGCGATGGGCCCTTTTCAATAAAACGTACAGGATCATTACCTGTTGGCGACCTTGTTCGCCTCTGTTTTAGTGGAAATTATACCGAGAGAGACATAATGGAAATGATTACGCAAAAAGGCGGATATGCAGCATATCTTGGAACAGCCGATATAAATAAAATAAATGAGATGGTGGACAGCGGTGATAAAAAAGCTCTTCTAATCTCTGATGCTTGTGCTTACCAGGTTTCAAAGGAGATCGCCTCAATGTGGGCAGTCCTTGAACAGAAGGTGGATGCAATAATACTAACAGGAAATATATTTCATAGCGAACGCTTTTTGTCAAATATTCAAAAAAGGGTTGACGGAATTGCAGAGTTTACACTATACCCAAGCATTAATGATGTGGAAGCTCTTGCCGCAAATGGGGTTTTGGTTCTTAAAGGCGAACTTGAGGTTCAGGAATACGAATAGCGTGAATATTTC
>JAOZLR010000063.1:0-4396 GCA_029934735.1 Bacteroidales bacterium | reverse complement strand
AATATTGGGTAAAAAGATACATACAGCTTATATATTTATGCACAGAAGATTAATATACATTATACTTTTTGTTTTTGCAGTTTACTTTACTTTTTTCTCCGGTAAAAAAGGAGAGGAGAACATCCCTGAATATATTCCTGATATAGTTGCTGATAGTATTTTTACAAATATAAACAGTATTTATAACGAGCAAAAAGCTACAGAATTAAACAACAGATTCAAAAGACTTAATAAAAATGGTGTTTTCAATGGAACCATTCTCTATGCTGAAAAGGGAGAAATTGTTTATCAAGGGGCTTTCGGATATGCAGATTTCAGGAAGAAAGAAAAACTGACTACTGAGTCGGCCTTTCAACTGGCATCGGTTTCAAAGATGTTTACTGCAATGGCAATTATGATTCTTCAGGAAGAAGGTGAACTGGAATATGATGACACCATTACAAAATTTATTCCCGAACTGCCCTATTACGGAGTTACAATTCGCAATTTATTGACACACAGATCTGGTTTGTCGAGATATATGTCTCTGGCAGATAAATATTGGGATGTTAATAAACCCATTAGCAATGAAGAGGTTATACAGCTTTTTGCAAAATACAAACCCTCACCCTATTTTAAACCTGATAACGGATTTCATTACTGTAATACAAACTACGCTTTGCTTGCATCTGTAGTTGAGAGGGTTACGGGCGAATCGTTTGATGTTTTTGTGAAAGAAAGAATTTTTGAGCCTGCCGGAATGGATTACTCATTTGTTTACAGCAATAAAAATGATTCGGTAATTAAATCGGTGGTTCCTGTTGGAGTTTCGGGCTATAGAAGCAGCCGGAGAAGACTCGTTAAGGTTGGCGATTATTACCTGAATGGTGTTATGGGTGATAAGGGAGTTTATTCAACTGTTGAGGACCTGTACAAATTCAGTGAGGCTTTGGATAATGAGATCCTTGTGAGTTCTGCAAATCTTCAGCAGGCATTTACACCAGGAAGCCCGAGATCGTGGAGACGGAAAGATAATTATGGATTTGGATGGAGAATAAAAACCAAGGCTGACAGTACTGCTTATCACTTTGGATGGTGGAAAGGTTTCCGAACATTTTTTATCAGGGATATAGCAAACGACAAGGTGATCATCTCGCTCACAAATACTCACAATGGTTTTTCATCGCAAGTGTTGTGGGGCATAATGGAAGATAAAAATCGCCCGCAGGCAATTGAAAATATATATGCAGGTTTGAAAAACTCCAGTGATCCAAACTAGCGTTTACTATATTCATTATTCTTGTCGCTCTGAACGAAGCAGAAGAGCACATCACTCGTTCACTACCAGTTTAAATCCAATTCCGTGCACATTTAGTAATTCGATATTAGAGTCTTCTTTTAGGTACTTTCTTAGTTTTGTAACATACACATCCATACTGCGAGCGTTGAAATAACTGTCATCAAACCATATCTTTTTCAGTGCAGCACTTCTGTCAAGCACTTCGTTGATATTAACACATAGCATTTTCAACAATTCAGCCTCTTTGGAAGTAAGTTTCTGTTCACTACTATCTGATTTTAATATTTGACGGTTATAATTAAAAGTAAACTTTCCTAAGCTGAAAACATTAATCTCCTTGTTCTTTAAGGTTCTATCACCGACCCTTCTCAGGATTGCCTGCATACGCATTAGAAGCTCTTCCATACTGAAAGGCTTTGTGAGGTAGTCATCGGCTCCCAGCTCAAATCCTCTTAGCTTGTCTTCCTCCATTGACTTGGCTGTAAGGAAAAGGATCGGAATTATTTTATCAATCTGTCTTATCTCTTTTGCTAGTGTAAAGCCATCCATAACAGGCATCATAACATCCACAATACAAAAATCGAAATGTTCGGAGTTAAACATATCATACGCCACTTGTCCGTTTGTACATAGCGTTGTGGGATAGCCCTTTGCCTCCAGATATGAACTGAGAATAGCTCCCAGATTTTTGTCATCTTCGGCGAGTAGCACCTTTACTTTTTTGTCATCCATGATCGAAAGTATTAATTAATAATCATTTACAAAAATATACTTTTCTCACTACTTTGCATCAAGAACTATTCTATACAGGCAGTGTAATGATAAATTTTGTTCCTTTATTTAGTTCACTTTCGAGGGTTATTTTTCCTCCGTGAGCCTCAACAATGGTCTTCACATAATTTAACCCAAGGCCAAAGCCTTTTACATTATGAATATTTCCTGTGGGAACGCGATATAGCTTTTCAAATATTTTTTTCTGATTCGACTTGCTAATGCCTATTCCATTGTCTTTTACGGTGATAATAACTCCACTGTAAGAATTTCCCGTTTTAATAACTATTTCGGGGTTTTCAGGTGTATATTTACCGGCATTGTCTAGCAAATTAAAGATAACATTTGTAAGATGTACTTTGTCAGCCTGAAAAATATGGTTTTTAGCATTAAGGTGTGTCATAATCTTCCCCTCTTTCTTCTCCACATGAAGTTGAATATTCTTCATTGCCTCCAGAATAATTTCATGAACATCAACTTCCTCTTTGTTCAGAACTATCTTGTCCTTTTCAAGTCTTGCTGATTGCAGAATCCTTTCGGCCATACTACCAAGACGGCTATTCTCTTCATCAATCATATTTATGTAGCTATCATAAATGGCACCCGATTTTATAATCTCTTTATCTTTCAGAGCTTCACAGGCCAGCGAAATGGTTGAAATCGGGGTTTTAAACTCATGAGTCATGTTATTTATAAAATCGTTCTTCATCACTGATAGCTTTTTTTGCCTGAAAACGGTCATAACCGTATAATAGAACGAGAATATTATCACTAACACAAGAAAGATAGAGATAAAAAGTGTGCTCTTGAGTTGGGATATCAGAAATTTCTTTTCATGCGGAAAATAGACCATCAGATAATCCCTATTGCTAAACAGATCACTCGGGAAAAGAGGTATTGAAAAACTGTTTTGTAATAACTCTTTCGGATATTTTCCTGTTTTCTGAATTGACATCAGGTTACGCATTGGGCTGAAAACCCCAAATTCATAATCAGTGTTTACACTTTTCCTTTTTAATTCAGATTTTATAAGGGAGTCAAGAATACTTACATTGATTCTTTTTTCTATTGGCAGACTCCTTGTGCTATTCATCATCCCCAAAATAATGTCCTGGGCAAGAAATGATTGTTGCATTACTTTGCCGAGAGACCAGTCACCAGATAATTGAGCATTATCTGCCCTGCTTGCAGAATCAAGAGACTCAAGCCATTCCTGTCGGTCTTTATACAAATCATCACGTTTCTTAAGCTGATTTGCTGTTTCTATTCTTTCGAGTTGTTGAACAACATTTGACATGGCTGCATTGACATCTCTCACAAAAACGGCCTCTTTAACAGTAATAGTATTCTTAATCCAGTACGACTGAATGATTACCAGCCCGATAAGTGCCATTGCCATTGCGACAATAATTAATATGAAAGTCTTTCGATTCATTATTGACAAAATTAATATATACAGAATCAACAGGTTATATTTTTAACTTTTCTTAACTTCTGGCACAGTTTTGGACAATCAATATAACGAAACTCTGAAATGAGTCGAAAACGTTCTTTCCGAATATCTCCTGCACTTTACGTTGGAGATTGCAAAATTAAGATTAAAACACTCTAATTTGGTTTTTAGTTTTTGGTCTAAAGGTGCGGCAGTTAAGCCGCACCTTTGACATTATAAGGGCTTTCCATAATTTATAGCCGCACGACCTTTGTCTAAATTTAATTCGCTTTTCACCTGTTTTTTCACACTTCAATCACTGTTTTGTTCAGGAGAAACAACCTGACCTTTCCATTTAGTGGAAATAAATAGTCCATTATTGGGATAAAAATTATCCATCCGTTTAATAAAGTCTTTTATCTTTGATGCTCAGTTTCAAAACTATTTAATATGAAAAATATATCAGTTAACATTGACAACATCAAAGAGTTTGCAACGATTAATGAGGTTATAGAGTTGCAAAATAAAATAAATAGCAATCATAAATCCCTGATGGATAGGACAGGAAAAGGTAATGACTTCCTTGGCTGGATCGACCTGCCCGGAGAAACTGATAAGGAATTGATTGCCTCAATTAATCAGGTAGCCGCTAAAATAAGAAAGAAGGCCGAAATTTTCATTGTAATCGGCATTGGTGGTTCATACCTTGGTGCCCGTGCTGTTATTGAGGCTTTGAGCAATAATTTTGAGTACCTGAGAAATAGGGATAATAATCCTTTAATTGTATATGCCGGTCAAAATATCAGTGAAGATTATCTTTCAGAGCTTCTTGAAATCCTGGATAACAGAGACTATGCAATGACTGTTATCTCAAAGTCGGGTACAACAACGGAGCCGGCTCTTGCATTCCGCCT
>JAOZLR010000373.1:1558-3236 GCA_029934735.1 Bacteroidales bacterium | reverse complement strand
ATGAAAGAACTAACAAAAGCAGAAGAACAGATTATGCAGATTTTGTGGCAAATAAAAAAAGGATTTGTCAATGATATTCTTGAGAAATTTCCTGAACCAAAACCTGCATATAACACGGTTTCGACAATTGTAAGGATATTGGAAAAGAAGGGCTTTGTAGCATATAAAGCTTATGGTAAAACCCACGAATACTATCCAATATTCTCAAAAAAGGAATATACACAAAAGTATTTCGGGAGTTTTATGACAAATTATTTCAGCAATTCCTATACTGCACTTGCCTCGTTTATGGCTCGCGATAAAAACATCAGTATTCAGGAGTTGGAGGAGATTACAAAACTTATTGAAGAGGAAATAAAAAAGAAAAAATCATGAAAGAGCTATCAGAATACTTCATACAATCAGGTGTCAGTATGATTATTTTATATGGATTCTACTGGCTTATACTTCGGAAAGAAACATGCTTTAGCTGTAACAGGGCTTTCCTTTTGTTTGCTTTGCTTTTTTCAGCATTGATTCCGTTCACATCTCATCTGTTTTCAAACAATATTATTTCCGGGCAGTATTACGCTATGCTGGAACCGATAATAATAATCCCGGATATTCCTGCCGCTTCTTCAACAAGTTTCGGCCTTGCAACTGTACTGTTATGGGTATATATTTCAGGTGCTATTATTAATATAGTAAGAATTATGATCCAAGTGTCACGAATACTTTTCCTTGCACAAAAAAGCGGAATCCATCGTCAAGGCGGTATGAATGTAGTTTATACAGATAAAAACGTAGCAAACTTTTCATTTTTTAATATTGTGTTTTTAAGTAAAACTGTTGGCTCTAAAGAAAACGCAGAAAGGATAATTACCCACGAAAAAGCACACATCAGGCAGAAGCATTTTATTGATCTTATTATCATTGAGTTAATGACGACTATTTTCTGGTTTAATCCTGTAATTTGGTTTTACAGAAGATCGTTAGTAGCAGTTCATGAATACCTTGCTGATGAATATGTACTATCGCAGGGAGTTGAAAAAATAAGCTACCAAAAATTACTTGTCACCCAGTCATTCGGGCTACCTGTATTTGCTCTTGCAAACAATTTCAATCAATCATTAATTAAAAGGAGGTTTATCATGATGTCAAAATCAAAATCAAAATTTAAAACATTATTCAGATTATTACTTGTTTTACCCGTTATCTTCATTATCATTTTTACGGTATCGTGCAGTGATAATACAGAAACTAACAGTACAGTCTCTTCCGAAGCACCACCGCCGCCGCCACCACCAAGCGACAATTTACAAAAATTAGATACTATTACAAAGGACGTAGTATTTAAAGTTGTAGAAGTTATGCCTGAATTTCCCGGAGGTGATGAAGCAAGAAACAATTACTTTTCTAAAAACGTAAAGTATCCTGAAGTGGCTCGCAAAGAAGGAATATCAGGTAGAGTCTTTGTAACTTTTGTAGTAGAAAAAGACGGCTCAATTGCAGATGTGAAGGTGTTACGAGGAATTGGTGGAGGCTGTGATGAAGAGGCCGTACGTGTTATTGAGAACATGCCAAAATGGATTCCGGGAAAACAACGCGGCAAGGATGTAAGAGTACAATTTAATATGCCCATTGTTTTTAAGCTGAATGGCGCTTATAAGGAGATTGAATAGTGCCCTTCGACTTCGCT
>JAOZLR010000373.1:0-1458 GCA_029934735.1 Bacteroidales bacterium | reverse complement strand
TTTCAACATATTACCTGTAATACTGTCATATATATTGTTATAATAGAGTAAAAAAACTCCTACTCCTTTTAGGAACTTGTTTTTCCTATGTATTTTTTCTTATATTTGCAAATCAGTTTCAAAATGGGAATCGAAATCTCATATTGGAACGGTGGCACTGCATTAAATAGATTGACTAATGACTGATAATAAGGCACATAGGGTTGTGGCACAGAGATGGCAATTAACACTAACAGCAAATCAAGTGTTAAACATTTTAAAATTTAAAATTATGAGGTCAATCTACATCACATTAATCGTTATGTTCGTGTCACTGAGCACATTTTCACAAATCACATCAGACACAACTTTTTCAAAGCAATGGAATTCTGAAACCCAAAACTGGGAAGCTTACAGTCGCACAATCACAACCTTCTACAATGATTTGGTTAGTTCTGAACGTGTAGAGGTTTTTCAGGAAAACAAATGGGTTAATTACAGTTTCAAAGGTTATTATTACAACAATGGAAATGTAATCGAAAAAAATGAGCAATACTGGAACGACTCCAAACTTAAGTGGGTGGACAATTTCAGAATGTTGTATTCTTATGACGAAAACGGAAATCTTATCAAACTGTTACATCAGAATTATTATGATGGGGAATTCGTAAGCACACGCAAAGAAAAAATGGATTATTACCCAAATGGTGAGCTGAAAGAAAAAATTATCCAAAAAATAAATGAAGACCAGGCTTGGTCAAACTTCCTCAGGTATCAGTATTATTATAATGCTAATGACCTGCTTATTGAGGAAAACCTGACTTACTGGGAAAGTAATGACTGGGATGAAAACAGCTACACGACAAATTACAGCTATGATAACAATGGTAATCTGACATCGAAGACAAAAGTATATTGCAATAAAAACAAAAAAGAGAACAGCACTAAGGAAGAGTTTATGTACGGTGATGACAATCAACTTCAGAAGTATGCAATTTACAACTGGACAAAGAAGCACTGGACAAAAAGAAACAGGGTAGTTTATTCGGATAACGATAACTCAAGAACCATACTAAGTCAGGTTTGGTCAAAAAATGAATGGGCAAACTACACTTCTACTGAGCTCCCGGGTGACTATAAAACAGGTGCATCGGTCAACGACCTTGATTACAGTATCTCTTTTGACATTCGTTCTAATCGTCTTGGAACAAAAGCAATAATAGAATTTGACAATCCTTACAATGAGCGCTATTTCGTACAAGTTGTGAATGAAAATGGATTGATTGTAAACGCAGAGACTACTAATGGTAATGAAATTTCAATAGATTCATATTATTTAGAAGGAGGCTTATACTACATTGAACTTCAGGGTAGTAATTCTTTTTCTGGTAAATTTTCAATTGAATAGGAAATTACCATGTAGATTACCTTACCTTGATTTGCTGAGCCACCCCTTTCCCTGGGGTGGCTTAATTTTTT
>JAOZLR010000372.1 GCA_029934735.1 Bacteroidales bacterium | reverse complement strand
TGTTTAATGTAATCACTAAAAGTAAAAATCTTTTCATAATTAAATTTTTTAAGGTTATTGTTTTATAACATTTCAACTGACAAATATAACTTTTTTTAAAGAGAATGGGAACAAAAGGATAACTATTTTCAAAAATAAGTCTATTATTAATGAGATGGGGTCTGGCGACATAGCGGTCAACTTAAGAATGTAATTCATAATATCAGCCCGTTAAATTAAAATACTCACAATTATTTCTTTGTTGTTAGTGTCGTTTTTCCAGGCTATCATAATTGGCTCTGTAGTATTATTCCAGCTGAGATTCAGCAATTAGAAAACATTTCCGTAATTAAAAAAAGACTTTCTTTGTAAAACATTAAAAACAATTTCTTGGTTTCCTGAAATGAAAAATGCCGGGATTGTATATATCATACTTCTTTCCTTTTTGCTTGCAATAAATACAAGCGGGCAGGAGATGTTAACACAGACAATACGCGGAAAGGTTGTAGATTCATATTCCGGTTCTCCACTGCCGGGAGCAAATATTATCCTTTTAAATACCAACCCGACAAAAGGAGCATCGGCAGATGAAAACGGCATCTTTGTATTGAATGATGTTCCGGTTGGGAGGCAAAGTCTTCAGATCAGCTTTATGGGATACAAAACTGTTGTTTTAAGCGAAATCATTGTAAGTTCAGCTAAGCAGGTTGTTCTAAAAATTGAGCTTGATGAAGATGTAATGTCTGTAGGCGAAGTGGTAGTTGTTGCAGATTATAAAAAAGACCAGCCTATAAATCCGATGGCACTCGTAAGTGCCCGTTCTTTTACCATTGAAGAGACTAACAGATATGCAGGGAGTTACGGTGATCCGGCGCGTATGGCGGCCAATTATGCAGGTGTTGTCTCTTCGCGCGATAACAGGAATGATATTGTTGTGCGTGGGAATTCGCCAATGGGACTTCAGTACAGGGTTGATGGTATTGAAGTTGCAAACCCGAATCATTTTGGCGCAATGGGAACCACAGGAGGTCCGATTACCATACTGAATACAAACATGCTCACAAATTCCGATTTCCTGACAGGTGCATTTCCTGCCCAGTATGGGAATGCAATGTCAGGCATCTTTGACCTTAGGATGAGAACCGGAAATTCAAAGAAGAGGGAATATTGGGGTCAGTTGGGATGGAACGGCCTTGAGTTTGGCCTTGAAGGTCCCTTTTCAAAAAAATCCGACGCTTCATATATCGCTGCTTACAGATATTCTTTCGTAGAATTGCTATCAAAATTGGGAATTAAAATTCCTGAAGTAGCCGGATATCAAGACCTGTCGTTTAAGATAAATGTCCCTACAGAAAAGGCCGGCACATTCAGATTTATTGGTCTGGGAGGAACAAGTTCCATAAAAATTTTTGATTCTGATAAAAAGCAGAAACACTGGACCTTTCCAACTCATGGTGAAGATATAAATACAGGCTCTAATTTGGCTACTTTCGGCATTTCAAATAATTACTTTTTTAATCCAAACACAACCATTAAGACCAATATTTCATTTGTGGCATCTGAGGTTAATAACCAGGTAGATACATTTAGCATTCAATTTCCAACTCCCTATTTATGGGCAGGAGAAAGATCAGAAGAAATCAAATATTCATTATCAACTACCTTTTCAAAAAAACTCAATGTGAAAAACAGGTTCGACATCGGTGTTATATTTGACATTTATGATGTTAATTATGCTGACAGTCAATATTACTATAATTATTATAAACACTTCACAAATATTAAAACAAACTTCAACCTTATACAGTCATTCGCCCAGTGGGAACATAAATTCAATAATGCTCTCACAACATCTCTTGGCCTTCACTATCTGCTTTTCACACTTAACAATTCCTATTCCGTTGAGCCCAGAGCTGGGATAAGATGGGATATGAATGCCGTTCAATCATTGAATTTCGGGGTTGGTTTGCATAGTCAGATACAACCTCATATGATGTATTTTGTACAGACAATGCTCCCAGATGACACTTATGCACTGACCAATGAAAAGATGGGCCTTTCAAAAAGCCTGCAGTTTATTTTAGGCTACAACTACCTCCTGACAGAAAATCTGAGATTAAAGGTTGAAACATATTACCAGGATCTTTTTAACATCCCTGTCACACCGGATATTCCTCAATACTCAATTCTGAATATTGGAACCGACTTTTATATTGAGCGCCAGGATAACCTTGTTAATGAAGGAACAGGTGCAAATTACGGACTGGAGCTGACCCTTGAGAAATTCTTTCACAAAAACTATTTCTTTCTTTTCACAGCTTCGCTTTTTCAATCAAAATACAGAGGGTATGATAAGGTGGAACGTAACACTGCTTATAACGGGAATTACGTCTTTAATGGTGTTGGAGGTTATGAACTGCCCCTTGGCAAATTGAAG
Organism: Bacteroidales bacterium; assembly: GCA_029934735.1. Lineage (GTDB taxonomy): Bacteria > Bacteroidota > Bacteroidia > Bacteroidales > JAADJA01 > JAADJA01. The sequence continues at coordinate 828 of JAOZLR010000372.1, read as the reverse complement.
AACAGGGTTCTCATTTTTGGACTGAGGATAACCTGGGCCGGAGGAAGGCCGTATATACCCTACAATCAGGAGGAAACCGTAAAGCAAGGAAGGGTTGTTTATGACTGGGACAGGGCTTATCAGGAGAGGTATAAAGATTATTTCAGAAGTAGTTTCAGGTTCGGACTAAGGAGAAACAGTAAAAAATTCAACACGGAGTTAATTTTCGATCTGCAGTACAGAGCCAATTACACATACGTTTATCTAAATAGAATTGATGTTGTAACAGGTGAAATTGTCAAAAATTTCCATATGGGGTTTTTCCCGATGTCAACTATCAGGATTCAGTTTTGATATTGTTGACATTTATAATTTAAATTGATGGGTGAAGTTGTTTTTATCGAAATAATGGAGAATTGAGAAAATGGAAAAATGGAATGATAACTAAACTGGCAACATTCCTTTCTTTTATTATTTCTTCTGTCAATTCTAATCCTTCCATTAAATTTGTGGTAGTACCACTTTTATAAAATGTCCAATATCTCTTTCAATTCAATTATTGTAAATGTTGCCACACCATTATGAGGTTCATTTTTATAATTGAAATAAATCTGGTCCATTCCCACATTTTTTGCACCTTCAATATCAACATCCAGACCGTCACCAATCATTATGCTGTCTTTAGCAATAGCACCTGCCTTTTGCATTGCATAATGAAATACCTCGGGAAACGGTTTCCTCACTCCCACCTCCTCCGAGACCGTGATAGTCCTGAAATATTTTCCAAGATCATTCGCCTTTATCTTTATCGCCTGCACCTCCTTAAATCCATTTGTAATAATATGCATT
>JAOZLR010000371.1 GCA_029934735.1 Bacteroidales bacterium | reverse complement strand
AAAAATATTTATGTTCTAAATACAGAAAATAACATTAGAATAACGATAAATTCTAATACTTTGAGGGTTATAACTGTCGATAGAATTAAATAATAAATAGTGCTTTTGAGTCCATTACAAAACTCACAAATCAATCTGAAAAGTAAAAAAAATTGAAAGAAACTAGCTATTGTGAAATTTCGTATTACTTTTGCGAGCGAATACTAACTAACATAATTTTAAAATGTTATCAGAAAGGCAAGAACAAATTGTAGAAGAATCTATCAAAATCATTGATAAGAAAGGAATACAGGGACTGACTATTAAAAACCTGTCAAAGGCTATTGGCATTTCTGAGCCGGGAATTTACAGGCATTTTGAAAGTAAAACAGAAATTCTTTTGAGTATTCTTAATAATTTTAAGGATATGGCGATCATGCTTTCCAGGATGATGGAAACTTTTGAAGCATCAGCAATAGAAAAAATAGACTTCATGTTTTCTAAAATGTTAGAACTTTTTTCAGAAACTCCTTCAATGGTTTCAGTTATATTTTCAGAGGAAATTTTCAAAAATGAAGAGGTCTTAAAAAGCAGAATTGTAGAAATCTTAAACCTGCATACACAAACGATTGAAAATATTATTTCGATAGGACAAACAGAAAAAAATATAAGGGGAGATGTTGATGAAAAAAGCCTTGCTTTATTAGCAATGGGGTCATTAAGATTGCTTGTAAAAAAATGGGATATGAATAATCACAATTTCAATCTAAATTTTGAAGGTGAAAAGCTAATAACTGTATTGGGTACGGTTTTAAGGAAATAGAAAAGCCAAATATTCACAAATTTTAAACTAATCCTTCAATTATGGCTTTTTTTAAACTAAAAACTAGTAAACACTAACTAACAAGAAATAAAATGGAAAAATTATTAAAGAAATCGTTAAACCTACCCTGGCTCTCAATAGTGCTGACAATAGTGTTGAGTGTTGTATTTTTTTACTTCATGAGCCAAAATTCACAGATGGAAACCAACCTGGACAAATATATGCCACAAGATCATCCGGCATTTATTTATAGTGACCAGGCAGAGGAATGGTTTGGAATAAATGATGGTATTATCGTTGCCATCGAAAACAAAAATGGCATTTACAATGCAGCCACTATTGATACTTTAAAGCAGTTGACCAAGGTGTTGCAAAAAATGGATGAGATTGTAAAGGCAGATGTGACTTCGCTTTATACTGCTGATAACATCGTAGGTGATGAAGAGGGTATGGATGTGAAGAGCTTCTTTAAAAGGGCACCAAAATCAGATGAAAAACTAAAGGAACTACAGCAAAATGTCAGAAATAACGAAATGGTTTATGGACGTCTTGTTTCAACTGACGAAACCGTTACAGTTATTATTGCCGAAATCAGGGATGATGTATTTACCCAGGAGTTTTACAATGAGATTCTGGAATTAGCAGGGTCTTTTCAAACGGACGACATTAAGATTCATGTTGCAGGCCGTCCTATTGTAGAAGGCACAATGGCTTTGCTTGGACCTGCAGATATGAAACGAATGGTACCGATTGTATTATTAGTAATCACAATCGTTTTATACATTATGTTAAGGAGTATTAGAAGCACACTATTGACAATGGCAGTAGTATTTTTCAGCACGCTATGGACCTTTGGTCTGATGGCAATGATAAACATCCCTATTTATGCTGTTTCCACAATGATTCCTGTTATGCTTATCGCCATTGGGGTTGCCGACGGCATACACTTGTACAGCCATTTGCAACTGTTTCAACGCAAGAACCCAGATGCCGGGAAAAAAGAAGCCGTTACTGATATGATAAAAAACATGTGGAGTCCGGTGGTAATGACCTCCATAACAACTGCTGTTGGTTTTATCTCTCTGCTTACATCACAGGTTTATCCAATTAAGTATTTTGGAATTTTTACTGCTTTTGGAGTACTGGTTGCAATGATATTATCTTTAGTAATAATCCCGGCTGGAATTATGATATTTGGCCTTCCAAAATTAAAAAAAGCAGAAAAGAAAAAAATAAGCAACGACTCAACATTTTTCCAAAGTTATGCTTCAAAAGTTATCAGGTACAAAAGCGTTTCTATTTTTACTACTGCTGCAATTATCATATTATCCATTTTCGGTATGCAGAAAATATGGATTAACTCCAGTTTCCTTGATAAATTTGAAAGAGATAGTGAAATTGTACTTACCGATCAGTTTATTAACAGTCATTTTGGTGGTACAACTTCTTTAAACCTTATATTAGATGCAGATGGCAAAAAGGATACTTTTAAAAATCCTGAAGTACTTTTGTTAGTCGATAAAATGCAAAACCAACTTGAAAATGACCTCGAAGTTGTTGGAACCTCGTTTTCTCTTGCCGATTATATAAATCGGATGAACAAAGTAATGAATGCCGATGACGAGGCCTTCAACACCATCCCTGACAGTCAGAATATGGTTGCCCAGTATTTATTGCTTTACGAAATGTCAGGCGATCCCGAAAACCTCAACAAGGTAGTTGACTACGATTATGAAAAACTGAATGTTACTTTTCAGCTAAAAAGCGATAATTCAAAAGCTATCAACTCGGCCTTAGACATAATCAATACTTACGAAGATGATTTTTTAGAAATGGGGATTAGTATGAAATACGCCGGCAGTGGTTACAAAGGCTTGATATTTACTGATCTAATATTGGAGGGACAAATAATGAGTTTGATACTTTCAATAATTATTGTAGTCGTGCTTTTATCATTTATGTTTAAAAGCATTAAAGCCGGAGTCATAGGTGCGGTACCTATTCTTATTACAGCATTAATTAGTTTTGGTGTAATGGGTTTTCTTGATATTCCACTCAGCACAACTACAGCATTATTATCGAGTATTGCCATTGGAATTGGAATTGATTATGCCGTTCACTTTATTGAGCAATATCGCGTGAATGCTCTAAAAACAGGTGACAAAATACTTACTGCCCAAAAAACAATGGCACATTCAGGCAGGGCAATTTTGTTTAACGCCATTGTAGTAATTGCAGGCTTTTTAGTACTACTATTCTCTGTATTTCCACCTAACCGTGAATTGGGAGCACTTGTATCGCTGAATATGTTCACAAGTTTTATTGGGACTTTAACCATAATGTTGGTATTGCTTAATGTTTCAAATTTGTATTTTAAAAAGAGTAAATAATTATTCAATGGTTCAATTATTCAATGGTTCAATTATTCAATGGTTCAATTATT
>JAOZLR010000062.1:4814-10542 GCA_029934735.1 Bacteroidales bacterium | reverse complement strand
AAAAACTACCCCCACAGAAATATTCACATTGATTATTGCTCCGGCACCCAGAGGTCCGGCATTCTATTCCAATCTCGGAATTAGAGCACAAAAAAGAGCCTCAAATTTGATAAAATACTAATTTATATTGATTATTTCAAAATAATACTTTTATTTCGCACTTGGAAAAATTACTAAATTATGAATATTATTATAGCCGGTGACGGGGAGGTTGGATTTCATCTTGCCAAGATGTTGCAGGATGAAAATCACGATATCACTATTGTTGACCCACATGAAGATTTACTCAAAATGCTTGAATCAAGTACGGATATTCTTACAATAACAGGTGATTCATCCAATCCTAAGGTACTACAGGATGCCCATGTTAACAAAGCCGATTTGTTAATTTCGGTTTTGCATGAGCAGGAAACTAATTTACTAACTGCAGCTGTAGGGAAAAAACTGGGGGCCAAGCGTACTATTGCCCGTGTTAGCAATCCTGCTTATCTGTATAAATCAAAAAAGGACCTGTTCCAGAGCCTCGGGATCGATGAAATTGTAAGTCCCGAAATAATTGCTGCCGATGATATCATTGATTTACTGAAAATGGCTGCTGCCACTGAAACTTTTAATTTCTCCCACGGACTGCTATCTCTTTTTATGCTCAAACTTGAGGGAAATGCATATGTTATAGGTAAATCGCTAAATGAAATCGCTATTGAGAATCCCGACCTTAAATTCAGAGCAATTGCTATTTACCGCAACTCTAAAGCTTTTATTCCCACCGGTGAAGATGTTTTTATGGCTAATGACCTTGCTTACGTAATTACCAAGCCTGAAGGCATCCCACAACTACTGAAGCTTGGAGCAAAACAGCAAATTGAAGTCAAAGATATTATGATTGTCGGAGGAGGAAGAATTGGGAGAAGAACCGCAAAAAAGCTGGAAAAAAATCACAATATTAAACTTATTGAAAATGATAAAACCCGTTGCGAATTATTGGTTGAGGATTTGGACAAAACGCTGATAATAAACGGTGATGCCAGAGACATCGATTTGTTAGAGTCTGAGGATATTGAAAATATGGATGCTTTTATAGCAGTTACCAACAATACGGAAACTAACATTATGACCTGCTTGCACGCCCGTAAACTTGGGGCAAAAAAAACCATTGCCCTCGTTGAGATTATTGATTATATAGACATTGCACAAAGTGTGGGAATTGATACAATCATAAATAAAAAACTAATTTCGGCAAGCTACATTTCCCGCTTTACACACAGCGCCGAGATAAGTATGCTTAAATGCCTGAGCGGGATTGATGCGGAAGTTATTGAATTAAAAGCACAATCAAAATCACCTGTTACAAAAAAAACCATAAAAGAACTTAATATTCCGGAAGGTAGTTTTATTGGAGGTATTGTGCGCAACAAACAGGGATTCATTGCTACAGGTGATTTTCAGATAAAGGAAAATGATAAAGTTGTTGTTTTTGCCTTTCCCAGGGCTATTTCGAAAGTTGAAAAATTATTTAAAACTAAAAACTGGTTCTAAGCCATATGAGTTCGCTCCCGAAAATAAACTGGAAAATAATTATTCAAATCCTTGGCTTTTTGCTGATAATCGAAGGCTTGTTTATGTTTACGGGAATCCCATTTTCGATCTATTTTTGTGGGAATAAATGCTTTAGCTTGATGAACAGTGGGATTTTTACTCTCATTATAGGTATTCTGACATGGTACTTTACTAAAAATGCTGATAAAAAGATCGGTAAAAGAGAAGCCTATCTGATTGTTTCCCTTGCATGGATTGTAATATCTCTTTTTGGAATGATACCTTATCTGTTAAGCGGAGCTATCCCAAATGTTACTGATGCATTTTTTGAGACAATATCAGGTTTTACAACTACAGGTGCCTCCATTCTGACGGATATCGAATCTCTGCCCAAAGGAATATTATACTGGAGGTCAATGACCCACTGGATTGGAGGTATGGGAATAATTGTCCTCTCTGTTGCCATATTGCCTCTACTTGGAATCGGTGGAATGCAGTTGTTTGTTGCTGAGATGCCGGGAATTACACCAGATAAGTTACATCCGCGTATTACTGCTACTGCAAAGAGATTATGGCTGATTTATGTCTCATTTACATTTATGGAAACCATTTTATTGATGATTGGTAAAATGAGTTTTTTTGATTCTCTAACTCACTCCTTTGCAACTATGGCAACAGGTGGCTTCTCAACACATAATGCCTCTGTGACTAATTTCTCTCCTTACACACAATACGTTATAATTGTTTTTATGATTTTTGCAGGAACAAACTTTACATTGCATTATTTTGCAATTCACGGCAAGTTTAAAACAGTTTGGCAAAATGAAGAATACAGATCTTACATCCTTTTTACTTTTGGGTTTGCTATAGTAATAACACTGCTTCTTCTTTATGAGGGAAATGGTAATATTGAAAAGGTTTTCCGCGATTCGTTATTTCAGGTTGTGTCCATTGTAACGACTACTGGATTTGTCTCAGCCGATTACCTTTTATGGCCGGCCCACATCTGGATTTTTATTTTTGTATTGATGTTCATTGGAGGTAGTGCAGGTTCAACAGCAGGCGGAATTAAGATAGCAAGGCATATATTGCTGCTTAAAAGCAGCGCTCTGGAGTTTAAAAGGATGATACACCCACAGGCGGTTATCCCTGTTCGATTTAATGGAAAGACAGTATCGGAAAAGATAATCCATCTTGTGCTGGCCTTTTTTATATTTTATATGCTTACTTTCTTTTTCGGTACCTTTATAATGACCTGGATAGGTCTTGATTTCTCATCTGCTGTAGGCGCTACCATTGCCTCTTTGGGGAATATAGGACCAGGTATCGGAGATGTGGGGCCTGCTGAAAATTATTCTGAAATACCGACTACAGGAAAATGGTTTCTCACCTTTTTAATGTTGCTTGGCAGGCTGGAACTTTTTACAGTACTGGTTATTTTCTCTCCGGCTTTTTGGAGGAAATAAGAGGTTAGGTTATTTTTTTGGTGAGAATGCCATCTTTTCCAGGAATCAGAATATTAGTCAAGGCTTCTTCTTCATTACTTTTGCCTTGACACAAAAGTAACAAAAAGTCATTCCGATAACTATCGGAATGAAATTTTCTCCCTATTTTTCTCATCCTCATCACGCCTTAAAGCGTGACTGCGGTGGAAAAATTACGTGAAAAAATTTAATGCCGTAGGAAAATCCACCAAGGGTGGATTTAATGGTTGCATGATCAATTTAATAATATAATATACATGACCAATAAGTTAGTCATATGAGGTTATGATTGCAAAGAATCCCGGAGGGATTCAATGTTGGTAGCCCCGTATGAGCGAAGCGAAATGCGGGGTGAATTACTTTCATCTCAAAAATTTTGATTTTAAAAAATCCCAAAAACCCCATCAGGTGTGATATCCAGATAGCGATACCAGGTCTCACCCATCAGGATACTCATAAACCATCCTATAAACAACATTGTAACACCATATTTGAAAGTGTCAGTCAAACTGTATTGGTCTGTTTCGTAGAGCAGAGCTGCCGGTTTACTATTGAATGGCAAGGCATATACATGTTCAATCAGAAAAGCTACTGGGAGGGCAAGGCTTAACGGGCTGTAACCGAAACGGACTGCAACACCAAGAGCTATCGGAACAAATATCATAGTACGCATTGTCTTCGACTGGAATATCAGTGCACTGAAAACCATTGTAAAAGTCAGTAACAGATACAAAGCCCAGAATGGTGTACCATCACCAATTCCGAGGGCCTCAAAAGTAGCATTAACCGATAGCGATGGAAGGTCTGTGGCTTTAAACCCTGCGCCCAGTGTGTAGGCTCCGGCGGAGAAAAGCATCAGGTGCCAGGGTATATCCACATCGTTCCAGTTAACTATTCCAATACGCGGCAAAAGTGCAATTATAGCACCGATAAAAGCAATAGCTGTAGGACTTATGCCGTGATATTTGTCAGTTGCCCAAAAGAATAAAATTGCCAGGAAAAGAACTGTAGCCTTTTTCTCTTCAAAACTGATTTTCCCTAGTTTACCGAGTTCCTCTTTCAGTCTATCCATACCCCCTTCAATCTGAGGAACTCTTTCTTCTTTTTTCAAAGGGAAAAATATTTTGGTAGCTACCAAATAACCAATTAGCATCAGCCCGACAGCAACAGGAAAATTTCCCATCATCCAGTCGGAGAAAAACAGATCGACACCGGTAGCACCTATAATAAGAGATGCAGCAAGAAGATTTGCTCCCGAACCGGTAAGAAAACCACTTGCTCCGATATTTATATAAAAAAGGTTTTGCAAGACAATATTTCGTCCGAAGTTATTTTTATTATCCCCGCCCCTTGCACCGTAAATGGCTGCTATGACCATAAAAATAGGCAGAAGAATTGCTGCCTTGGCAGTTGTTGCAGAGACAAAAGCTGATAAGACAACATTGATAACAAGAAAGCTCAAAAACAGTGACGATGAATTTTTACCAAAGTGAACAATAAACCAAAGAGCAAACCGCTTAGCAAGTCCTGTTTTCACCAGCATACTTGCCAGGACGAATGACATAATATTAAGCCACATCACTTTGTGTCCAAGCTGAGCATAAGCCTCTTTCTCACTAAGCACTCCGGTTAAAACAAGACTGATGATTATAATCAACGAAGTAAGGTAATTAGGAATAGCTTCGGTCATCCATAAAATAATGCCAACTGCAAAAATAGCCATCATTGCAATATTTATTCTCGAAAACTCTTCCGATCCCATTGTATCATATACCAAACGTGCATAATCGCTCAGGGATGATGGATCGATATGCAATAAAAAAGTGGGCTTTGCGACAAAATAGATAAGTATGAATGTCAAAATTGCCAACGGGGCTCCTATAATAGCAAGAAATGTTTCGAACTTTGATTTGGAGCGTTTTGGTAGTTTTTCTATCTTGTAGTTGTTCATATCCAAAGGATCGAACGCTTTTGCCTTTGCTACCTTATCTTCTACCATATTATTTTGGATATTACAGTTTATATATTAAATGCTTCACACAACCTCTCAGCGTTTTAATATTTTATAGTACTTAACCTACTCCTATTTTCACTATCACTCTACCAATTCTTAAAAGGATTTTTCATTAACATCGAGTTAAAGTATTTTACATCACCCGTAACCTCTTCACCAAGCCATTCCGGTTTTACAAATTTGAAATCTTCATCAGGAAGCTCAATTTCGGCAACCGTAAGACCATCATTGTCGCCATAAAACTCATCAACTTCAAATTTTAACCCATCGCTGGCCGGAACAATATAACGGGTTTTGTCAATAATTCCGGGCTCGCAAAGTTTCAGAAGTTCATTTACCTCTTCAACAGAAATCTCTTTTTCCCATTCATAGCGACTTGCTCCTGATTCATTTCCTATTCCTTTAATAGTGATAAATCCTTTATCACCTTTAATTCTGACTCTTACAGTTCTTTCAGGAACTGATGATAAATATCCCTGAGTAATTCTTGTCTGTTTTGTCACGAAAGGCATAAAATCGCCCTTCACCAAAAATTTTCTTTCTATTTCCTGTGCCATTTTCTTTTGTTTTATTGTTAATTATGTTAATTGGTTAAAATTGGAATTACCAATTTACTATTTTACCTTTTTATTCATTTAATCATTCATTAATTCTCACATTAATCAATTAGCCAAAGGCTTACTAATCCAGCCTA
>JAOZLR010000062.1:2314-4714 GCA_029934735.1 Bacteroidales bacterium | reverse complement strand
TCATTCATTAATTCTCACATTAATCAATTAGCCAAAGGCTTACTAATCCAGCCTATAATTCTTTTAATTGCCTGCAGGTAATTGATATTTTCAACACCTTCGAGTTCAAGGTCTTTAATTGTCTTTTTAATATCATCAAGTTCGGTTGATTCAGAATTGACAGTTACAATTGAAGCACCATTAACATGGACAACTGCATATTCACAAATTGTGTCGTTAACCATATAGCCGTAGCGTTCTTTTTCAACACTCACAGACTGAAGATAGGGATGTTTATTTATCATTTCAAGAAATTCTTCAAGAGTATATTCATCTTTGTCCAATTGTGGCATATCCACTTTAAAAGCTGGAAATACTTCAGCTTTCAATACTTCAGCTTTTATTGGAAACTCACCTTTCATAAGGGGATTCCACTGCTCAAGACCGTCAACTTCCTGAACAAAAGTCTTGATATCCATTTTCCCGTCTCTGATTTTTGTATTATTGACATCATTTGTTTTTGAGAGAATATAAATCTCCTCTGAATATCTTTCCCAAACCTTTTTTGGAACCGGAACTGATAAGCGAGCCATTAAATATGCTGCTTCATCAAAATCTCTTCCGAATGTTCTAAATTCAAACCTTGGTTTTGAAACCTCTCCAATTGATAATTTTTCTTTTGCCATTTTTTTTAGTTTATTATTATAAATTTTTGTCATTTTTCATTTCCATGAATCTGGTAAATTAGCTAATCCCATTACCCTTTTAAGAGCGAGAGGATAGCTCACATTTTCAACATCTTCAGCTATACCGAGTTTGTTCTTTGCTTTGAATACTCTTTCAGGATCTTCTGCCTCAATGCAAAGTGTTTTTATAAATGCACCATTAATGGTTATCTCTGCTAATTCGGTAATACACTTACTTACTGTATATGCATGACGTGTCTTTTTAACATAAGCAACTGCCAGGTCAGGATCATTACAAATCACCTCTTCGAGTAACTGTTCAAGTGTGTATTTATCCCTTTCAAAGACAGGACTTTCAATACCCATAGCCGGAAATACAACAGTTCTTAAAATATCAGCTTTTAGCGGAAACTCTCCAACAAGAAATGGACTCCACTGTTCCAGGCCTTTAAATTCCTGCTCAAGCTCTTTTATGTCCATAATTCCTTCCCTGATTTTAATATTATTAGTTGTGTTTCCGGCAGTAATCAGATAAATTGATGACATATGCCGTGTTTTTTCCTTTTCGCAAATCTCTTTCAACTTCGATTCATAAGTGTCAAGGTTTTGTCCAAAGATTCTGAACTCAAACCTGGGAATTGTTGTTTTCATTATTCAATAATTTTATAGATATATAATTCTGCCGAACTGTCGTTTACAAGATAGAGGAGTTTGTTTTCCGTATCAATAGTCACTCCTTCAAATTTATCCCGCGGAAGCAAATATTCCTTTAAAACCGTAGCACTATAGTCACACATATATAATGCCTGGGACTGGTCGCTTACAATCCAAAGCATAGCATTTTGTGTATCAACAAAAATTGCCGAATAATCATCTGCAAAATGCAGTTCTGTCTTACTGATTATTCCATATTGTTTGTTCCAGATTATCAATTCTCCAGGCAAATCTTCATTAACCATATAATAGGCACTATTATTCGGATTGTATGACAACCCCTCAAGACCTTTGTTTTCAGAACTACCTCCTGTATTTATCTGAAATCTTTCCTGTTCGTTTCCATCGGTATAGTCCAAAAACACAATCTCTTTCTTTCGTTCCTCGGCAACTGCAACAATATCTTCATCAGCATTATAAGTAACACCCTCCAGATCATTTCCCTCAAAAGCAAGCTCTCTGACAATATCTCCTTCTAAAGATGTTTCGTAAACCTTATTGGTGTTATCGCTGACTATTAAAAGTGTATTCCCTCCGGAACCAAATGAGAGACCTGAAGGCTCCAAAATATCAAGATCATGCACACTCATTTTTTCAAGTTTACCAACAGGATTTGATGGAGTATCATCCGCTTCTTCCTTCTTGCAGGATTCGATTGCTGTAAGAAGGAAGAAGGAGATGACAATTAATAATATTTTATAACTTATGTTCATTCAACTATATTTGCTTTTTATATGACAAGCGTCCACGCTTGTCACATAAATTTTGAACAATTATTTTAATTATTGCTTGCTCCGGGTGTTGGGCCTCTGTCAGTTGTCGGATCAAAAATTATCCATGTGTTTGCACCGTCACCATCACGTCCTAATGAATAATCGGTTGCTGGTACAGGCAGGTCACAGCCAGTATCACAATATGTATATCCTTCTTTTATTGTAATACCATCAGATGATATCCCAACAGCCTCACCGCCACTGCTAAGTTTAAAGTTTGTATGCAATCCTTCACCTAAACCGTCACA
>JAOZLR010000062.1:0-2214 GCA_029934735.1 Bacteroidales bacterium | reverse complement strand
CCATTAAAATCATCAGATTTGTCACTTTCAGTTTTTTCAGGATTATAAATTGCTGCAAAATTATCACCTGATGAGCTTAAACCCATAGCAATAAATATTTTGCCATCAAAAATGGAAGTTGGAATATCAGCTCCACCTGCATCAGTAGCGCCGCATATCAAAACAATAAAACCTTTGGGTGGAATTGTTGTAACATTAATATGAGTATTTGGTATTTGATGATAATCTGATTCCTCACCGGGATTATCCGTTATCCACATATCTGCAATATTAACAGCTTTAGAGCCTTTGTTATAAAGCTCGATCCAATCAGCTCCTTCACCTGTTCCACTCAGGAAATATGGTTCAGTAATATCATTCGTTATTAGCTCATTTATAACAATATCACTGTAGTTTTCAGGAACCGGCGGAGCAGGTGGCTTGGGTGCAGGTTGCTCATCTTTAACGCAGCCAGCAAAAAATAGGGCTGCTATCAAACTAATTAAAATATAATTTTTCATTTTTATCTGTTTTAATTTTTTACAATTTTATTAATTGATTTAGAAAGCAATTAGAAGTCTGGCCTGAACAGTATGGAAATCTATCCCTGCTTCTCCTGCTGGTAACGGATCAACTTCATCGGTTTTATATTTTCCTTTTCCATCAGCCCAACGGTCTTGGTTAACAAAAGCATAGTTTAGCATAATTTTCACATTGTAGTTAAAATAATAGCTAAGTCCTAATGTATAAGTTTCGCCCGATCCTCCGGGTAACCAGGGAATATCCTCCCCGTCTTTAAATGTGTTGGCGTCCATAAACGAATATCTTGCAGCAACTTCAAAAGCTCCTTTTTTATTATCTCTAAAGTCAATTTGGGAAAACTCGGCTTCACCCATATTGTAGTAATAATCGCCGTTCTTAATCAACCAGGCTCCATATACATAAAACCCACCTAAATTTACTTTATCCTCACCTTCAGGCACAGCATCAACATCTCTGTTTATCCCCGTTGCAATATATTCTCCCTGAAAACGGAAGTTTCTATAAGCATAAGCAGCTTCAAAACCCAAAATTGTTTTATACTGTGAATCTTCGATCCAATCGGTATCAATATACTTTTTACGATTGATCTCTGTTTCAGCATTTTCACCATACCTGAAACTATTTATCGGGTCACCGATTTCAGGAATTTTTGGTGTTCGGTAAGAACCTGACATAGCAATATGCAATACTTGCTTACTTTTTTTGATAGGAGCCCAGGCAAACCGGCCGGTTACAGACCAACCTGAGTTTGTTCCTTTGCTTTTATTCTGATCTCTTATCAAATCATTTGCAATAGTGCTTGAAAATAGCCCTCCTTCGAAGAATATACGGTTGGTAAACATTTTATATGCAACACCAAGATGACGTGAAGGCGCTTGCTCAGAAGCATAGGCTCTTTCCATAAAAGTAATGTAACGGGAAGTAGTCATAGTCTCTATTGAGAATGGTTCTCTGAAGTGACCTGCTTTTATTTGCCAGTTTTTACCAATATAACGAATATAGGCATCTTTTATATCTACACCATTATTTCCAAAGTCAAAATCAATTTCACCACCCCAGTTGCCCCAGATAATTGTTTTCATGGCAAATCGCATTCTACGAATGTTAACCCCGTTACCAATTTCATTTTCATTGCCCTGGTAGGTGTTATCTCCAAAATATGCTGCACCGTCAAAATAAATCCGGTTATCAAACCAGTATCTGAAACTATTGTCTGATGATGATAACATCAATATACCATCACGCGATTCAGGATTTAAACTAACGCGTACACCTACTTGCTGGCCGTAATCATTTGTAACCTTACCACCGGCTATCATAAAAATAGTAATATCGCTGGCATTTTTTACAGTAATAACCTGCGTTTCGTAAGTGGCTTTTGAAAAAATCAGATTAACCGGGAAGGATTGGACTGTGATTGTAAATTCACCGCCATCATCAGTCATAATTTCTGAGGCATCATCTCCTTCAATCTGAACACTAACATCTCGCATAGGCGTTTGCATGCCAGCAGGGAATACTCTACCGGTTACAACATTTTCATCTTGTGCAAAAACATTACTACTTACTAAGAACATAAAAATCAATCCTAAAAGCGTAAGTTTTCGGTTTGTAATTTTTTTCATCTTTTTCGTTTTTAATAAATACTCCTGTGAATAATAACAATAATTAAATTTCAGTTGGCAAAGGAAA
>JAOZLR010000061.1:7017-10575 GCA_029934735.1 Bacteroidales bacterium | reverse complement strand
AAACGAAAACATACATCAAGATGAACAAGAAAACAACAATTTCAGGTATCCTGTTAATTTCGGCAGTTATTATTGCCGGTTTCTTTTATCTACAGCAAGGAAGCTCAGACAAAAGGGCAGACTATGACAGGTTCCTTGCTCAGGAATACAGCAAAGCTGAAAAATCAATTAACATTGAAAAAGGAGAGGCCATCAAACCGGACAATCCGGAAATGGCAGCAATGCAAAACTATTTTATGACCATTGATCCTGAACTGAAACGTGTTCCTGTTGAAAGACTGATTGAAGCAACTAAATACACCACTAATCTTGATAGGCAGCAGTCACTGAAATCGGGTAACACAATAGAGTGGAATGAAACCGGCTCAACCATGGGAGGGCGGATGCGTGGCATCATGTGGGATCCGAATGATGCAGGTGGCAATAAAGTATGGGCTTGTGGTGCAACTGGTGGTTTGTGGTTTAACAATGATATTTCGGGAAGCACAAGCTGGCAGCAAGTGGATGACTTCTGGCCTGGCCTGGCAACAAACTGTATTGCTTATGACCCAAACAACACTCAAACATTTTATGTGGGAACCGGTGAATATCATACTGCAAGGATAATATACAGAGAATCGTCCGGGGTTGGATACGGTATATGGAGAACAACCGACGGTGGAGAAACCTGGGAGATTATTCCATCTACAGAAGATTTTAAATATATTTCGGATATCGAAATAAGAGACGAGAACGGCACAAGTGTTATTTATGCCGGTGTAGTTTCTGGAATATATCATGGCATAAATCAATCCAGCAGTCCTTCAGATGGCTTGTACCGATCAACTGACGGAGGCGCAACCTGGGAGCAGGTGCTACCAAACATTGCAGGAGAAGATTTGCCCTATGCTCCTGCTGATATCGAAATATCCTCTGCAGGAAGAATATTTATCGGAACGCTTAAAAACCTTGACGGTGAAGGAGGTGCTACTATTCTATACTCAGATAGCGGATTACCAGGAAGTTGGACAGTTTACGATTATTATGAGACAATAATACCAAACGACCCTAATAATCCTGTGCCGGGAAGAATTGTTCTTGCTGCTGCACCATCTGACCCTGATGTTGTTTATGCTATTGTTGGAGCAGGATGGCTTAACAGTACAAATTTTAATTATGCCAAAGGAAGATATGTACTTCGCTCAGATAATGGAGGGCAGTCGTGGGTTGAAAAACCTCTACCGGGTGGTTCTGTGGACTGGGCTTCATTGTCGTGGCATGCTTTCGAAGTGGTAGTAAATCCTACAGATCCTGATAATGTTTTTGTCGGAGGCCTCGACCTTTGGAAATCTCTTAATGGAGGGGATTCGTGGAATCATGTTTCCGATTGGGCATTAATGTACTATGGTGGTGGTGATGATTACGTACACGCCGACCAACACATAGGTGTATATAAACCCGGCTCATCCGATATTGCAATATTCAGTAGCGACGGTGGAATTTTTTATTCGGAAAATGCATCAGCCTGGGAGCCTGTTTTTCAGGAAAAAAGTAAAAATCTCAATACTCTGCAATTTTATGCTGCCGACATTTATCCAGAGGCAGGACAAAATAATTTTATAGGTGGTTTGCAGGATAACGGATCTTTACTATACCAGGGCCAGCCACTTGATATAGACGATATGGTTGATGGAGGCGATGGCACTTATTGCTTTTTTGATGAAACGCAATCCCAATATATGATAACCTCTGTTTACTATAACAGATATACTTTGTTTTCCAATTTTAACTACTTTACTGAATTTGGCGAACCAACTACTGGGGTTTTCATAAACCCTTGTGATTACGACAGTGAAAACAATATTCTTTACGCCAACAAAACAAAATTCAATGGCAGTAATGCAAATAAGATATTGCGAATGTCAGGTATCCCAAATGTAACTCACAGCACTATACTCATAGGTGTTGCGGGTTTGAACACATACTACTCAAATGTTAAAGTTTCGCCCAATTCACCTTCAGGGACTTCAACACTATTTCTTGGTTCACAAAATGGCAGGCTTTTCAAAGCTATTAATGCACATACAACACCTGATACTGAAGAAATAGGATCTGATGATTTTCCAACAGCCTATCTTTCCTGTGTTGAAGTTGGCGGCTCTGATGATACCCTGATAGCAACATTCTCTAATTACGGGGTTTCAAAAGTATGGCAAACTTATGACGGAGGAACAAACTGGTCTAATATTACAAATAGCCTACCTGACATTCCAATTCGATGGGCTTTGTTCCATCCTCAAAATGCAAAACAGATTATTCTGGCGACTGAGCTGGGAATTTGGATGACTGATGATGCTAGTCTGCCAGATTTTGAGTGGGAGCATGATGCCTCTTTTCCCAATGTAAGAATTGACAATCTACAAATCAGAAAAGCCGACAATACCGTTTTGGCTGCAACTCATGGCAGAGGAATGTGGTGGGGAACATGGAATTATAATCCTTCAACTAACATAAATGACTTTTCGCAAAATGACTTTTCAATATACCCCAATCCAACAAATGGAATTGTTAATATTTTCTTAAAAAACGAAATTTCTGCCAATACCGGAATCGTTGTTTCCAGTATTAATGGAAGGGTTGTTCTGTCGAAGAATTATAACACAACAAACCGGAAAAACATATCAATTGACCTTACAGGAAATGCGAAAGGGGTTTATTTTGTAAATATAAAATCAGGAGGAAAGGTTTCTTCTGAAAAGATAATATTAAAATAGTAGTAAACTGACAAGCGTGGACGCTTGTCACATCTTAAGGGCAGAGACCTGTTAGGTCTGGCAGCCGGATAAACCGAAAAAATATTATGGTATCTCCAAAGAAGCATCTGGGTCAACATTTTTTAAAGGATGACAACATTGCAGGAAAGATTGTGGACAGTCTTTTGCCAGGCACTGACAATGTTCTGGAGATAGGTGCAGGAACCGGAATACTTACAAAGCATATAATTGAAAAACAATTTGCAAACTTCTTTATTATTGAAATTGATGGAGAATCAATCGAATATCTGAATGCTAATTTTATTGAACTTAATGGCAAAGTAATCCACGCCGACTTTTTAAAATATAATCTCGGGACACTGTTTCCAGGTAACTTTTCAATAATTGGCAATTTCCCTTATAACATTTCGAGCCAGATACTCTTTAAAGTTCTGGAATACAGAAATAGCGTAACTGAGGTTGTTGGCATGTTTCAGAAAGAGGTAGCTGAAAGGATTGCATCACCACCAGGCAGCAAAAAATATGGAATACTGAGTGTGCTGATTAAGGCTTTTTACGACATTGAGTATCTTTTCACAGTAAACGAATCTGTCTTTTACCCCCCTCCAAAAGTAAAGTCTGCTGTAATACGCCTGAAACGAAATGAAAAAACCCAACTTGACTGCAATGAAAAAATATTTTTTGCAATGGTCAAGGCCGGATTCAACCAGCGCCGCAAAACCCTGCGCAACTCTCTAAAAGGCTTCATCATCAATCGAGATGAAAAAGTTGACATTTTGCTCCAAAAACGCGCCGAGCGATTAAC
>JAOZLR010000061.1:4540-6917 GCA_029934735.1 Bacteroidales bacterium | reverse complement strand
GATGTCGGACATGCAAGGGGTATTGGTGACAAGGGCGCCCGAAGCACCTTTATTAAAGTCAATATCAATGATAGCAAAGTTGATTATGAGACTTACCGTTTAAATTTCGGGACAGGTAAATATGAGATTACAGATACAGGAGCTCTGAATTAGAATTGAAAAAATATTGATAAACAACTAAATCCTAAAAATAAAAGATTATCTTTGCCGGGATTTAAAAATTTGTGCTCTTATTCTAACTTTTTAGCTAGAATAGTTGCTCTTTTTTTAGGTCTATTTTTAAACACTAAAATAATACATTATGAACATTTATGTTGGAAACCTTAGTTTTAAGGTAAGTGAGAATGAGCTGGAAGAATTATTTAAAGAATTCGGAGAAGTTAGTTCTGTAAAAATCATTACTGATAAATTCAGTGGAAGAAGTAAAGGCTTTGGCTTTATAACAATTGACAATGACGATGAAGCTAAAAAAGCTATTGAGGAACTCAACGGCAACTCTTTTAAAGAAAGAGACATGGTCGTAAATGAGGCTAGGCCAAAGAGAACCGATTATTAGTTTTTATTAATTAAAAAGCACAACTAATTTATGGGCAGATCACAAGAATCCTTCAACAAAAAGGATGTAAGGAACAAAAAAGAGAAAAAGAGAAAAGAAAAAGAAAAGAAGAGGCTGGCAAGGAAAGAAAATGAAAAAAAGAGTAGCTTAGAGGATATGACCGCTTATGTGGATGAAGATGGAAATATATCCTCCACACCTCCTGATCCGGCAAAAAAGAAAGATATCAAATTGGAAGATATTGAGATTGGTGTTCCTAACCGCGAATCCAGACAGGAGATTGATCCAATAAGGAAAGGAGTAGTCTCCTTTTTTAACGATTCGAAAGGATATGGTTTCATAAGAGATTTGGAGACAAATGAGAGTGTTTTTGTCCATGCAAATAATCTACTTGAAGATATTTTTGAGGGTAACAAGGTAAGCTTTGAAATTGAGAGAGGCCCAAAAGGGCTTGCTGCTTTGAGAGTTAGTCTTGTCAAATAAAAAAACAGCCTCTCCTGCATTTTTCTGGAAAGACTGCTTTTTTTATACCGCAACTAAAATATTTTATTCCTCGTTACATCTGTTAATACACTCAATTATTTCGGTAAGTGTTACACTTCTTAAGGAATAAAAAATCTTTTTACCTTCCCTTTTAGATACCAACACGCCCTTATTCTTAAGGATATTTAGGTGATGAGAGGCTGCGGCCTGCTCAATACCAAGGCTATTATAAATTTCAGTCACACTTAATTTCTGATTATCGTGTAATAAATCGATTATTGCGATTCTCATTGGGTGTGCTATTGCACGTAATTTACTGGCAGCCATTTCCAGCTTAGTAACGTCTAAAGTTAATTTTGCCATTTTTCATTTGTTTTTAATTCGACTTACGGGAGCAAAACTAATATATTTTAAATTATAAGCAAGTAAATATGTAGATATTTGCGATAATTTATAATTGTTTTAAAATAAGGGTGTAAATTCAAAACGCTCTCCATCGAACAAACCCTTGTCGCTAAGCTTTAGTTCAGGGATAACAAGAAGTGCCATAAACGAAAGCGTCATATAGGGTGCATTAAGTTTCGAACCAAGCTCTTTTGCAGCTTCGCTCATCTCTGCATATGCTTCAGCCACCTTATATCCGTTATCATTCGACATAAGCCCTGCAACAGGTAATGGAAGGAGCATCTCTTTTTCACCGTCAACAAGCGAGATTCCTCCTTTCGCCTCAATCAACAGATTTACAGCCCGTACCATATCTTTGTCATTTGTCCCAACCGCAATTATATTATGACTATCGTGAGCTACCGTTGAAGCAATAGCACCCCTTATAAAGCCAAAATTTGTAATAAATCCAAGTGCAGGTTTTGCATCTTTATATCTGCTCAGAACCATTGTTTTCAGCACATCATTTTCAACATCGCTCACAGCTAAACCGTTTTCAACCTTTGTCTTTGAATAAATCAGATTTGTAATCAGTTGCCCGTCCATCGCCCTGATAACTTTAACTTCATTTCCTTCGGCTTTGATTGCAATATCAATCTCAGAAATTGGTTTTGCATTGAAGTTATTGGGTGCTTTTTCCTTTTCGGTTTTAATTAGCGACTTTCCATTTTCAGCCACCTTAACTCCATTAATATACGTTTTAAGGATGTTAAAATCAGTAAGATTATCGGCAATTATAAAATCGGCTGGGTCACCCTGTCTCAATAATCCGACTTCAAGGTCATAATGCAAAACAGGATTATAAGTACAAACTTTAATGACTTGTAACGGGTCATAACCTTTTGCGATAGCTCGTTTTACAAGCCCGTTAATATGTCCTTCGGCCAGGTCATC
>JAOZLR010000061.1:0-4440 GCA_029934735.1 Bacteroidales bacterium | reverse complement strand
CTGATGTAAAACACCCGGAAAATTCATCATCTCCGAAAGATATTTTATCTTATCCATATCTAACAACTCCCCTATTTCGGCAGGACCCAGATTAGCACCCGAAGTTTCAAAAACCGTTGCAGGAACACAAGACGGGGCTCCGAAAAAGAATTTGAAAGGTACTTTTTCTCCATTTTCTATCATAAACTTAATCCCGGCAATGCCAAGAACATTCCCTATTTCGTGAGGGTCAGACACTGTAGCAACTGTTCCGTGGGTGACTGCAAGCTTTGCAAATTCAGAAGGAACAAGCATTGAACTTTCAACGTGAATATGTGCATCAATTAATCCTGGCAGAATATACTGGTCATGTGCAACTTCCTTTTTAACAATAGAAACTATCGTCCCATCCGAAACAGTTATAGTTCCCTTATAAATCCTTTCATTTATAACATCAATGATATTACCTGATACTGAAAATTCTTTTTTCATCCGTTTATTATTTTAAGACTCTCGTTTAACTTCATCAATCACTTCTTATTTATATGATTATTAAATTCACTTTCATTTAAAAATATTAACTTAGCAAAGTTATACATTTTATGAAGTTTTAACGTTATCCGTTTGCCAAATGTTAAAAAATGATACTACATTTGATGCTTTTATTTTTGTTCGAATGCGAACAACTTATGTAATATTGCGGACACATTGAGCCATAGACCCTGAAGTTTTCATTTATTGGGCTTTATGATTCAGGTATTTACAAACATGGCATATTTTATGGTAAAATAGAATGTTTAAATCAAATTTATTTGACAATGATAGTAAAAACTAAAATTCTTGCTCCGGATATCATTTTATTGAACAAGCAACAAATGAGAATTCGGATTACTTTTGTTTTTTTATTAGCTTTTCTTCTCCTTGCATTCACAGGAAAATCACAAACTGAAAAGAAATGGTCACTTGAGGAGTGTATAAATTATGCACTTGAGCATAATATCAATATCAAAAAACAGCTTCTCAATGTAGAGTATCAAAATGAAGCACTTTTACAGAGCAAACTTGGCATGCTCCCAAACATAAATGGATTTATATCGCATGGTTATAACTGGGGCCAGAGGATTGATCCATTCACTAATGAATTTGCATCAGACCGCGTTAGATCAAATAATCTTTATCTGTCGGCTGACCTGAATCTTTTCAGCGGGCTCCAGCAGACATATATGATAAAAAGAAATTTACTAAATAAGCAGGCTTCTCTATATGATGCAGAAGCTTATATGGATGAGATATCAATAAGTGTTGCTACTGCATATCTGCAGGTGCTTTATAGTAAAGAGTTTGTCCAGATTGCAAAGGATCAGCTTGACATTTCAAATCAGCAGGTTGACCGGACAAGCAAACTTGTTGAAGCTGGCACACTCGCAAAAGGAGACTTACTGACTATCGAAGCACAAGCAGCCTCTGAACAACTATCTGTTGTTGATGCAGAAAACAATCTATCCATTGCCATGCTGACTCTGACTCAACTTCTTGAACTACCTTCAACACAAGGATTTGATATTGAAATCCCCGAGCTTGGATTAATTGAAGCTCCTGACAATGTTATGTCCCCCGAAGATATTTATAGTACTGCTGTCGAAAACAGACCTGAAATAAAAAGCGCCGAAACTATGGTGGAAAGCTCAAAACGCTCACTTGGTATTGCCCGTGGAACATATTACCCAAGCTTATCACTGAGTGGCTCCTGGGGAAGTGGATATTCCGGTGCCAACAAAATTGGTACTGACGCGATTACACAAAAGATTCCTATTGGATATACTGAAATAAGCCATGAAACTGTTATCACTGAAAGGACAGGATATGAGTCTTATAATCCTAAAGCTTTCGGTGATCAGCTTCGTGAGAACAGAAACAACACTGTTTCACTCAATCTTCGTATTCCCATTTTTAACGGATGGAGTAGCCGTTCCTCTGTTGCACAGGCAAAAATCGGAATGGAAAGTGCAAACCTTGACCTGCAACTGAAAAAAAACAACCTCTACAAAATAATTCAGCAGGCCTACAATGATGCAGCATCTGCATTGAATAAGCATAAAGCTTCCCAGCTAAAAGTAGAGGCAACAGAAGAAAATTTTACTTATTCTGAAAAAAAATATAGTGTTGGATTAATAAATTCAATGGATTATAATAATGCAAAAAAAGAATACAACAGAGCGCTCTCTGAACAGATACAGGCAAAATATGAGTTTGTCTTTAAAATGACCGTAATTGACTTCTACCTTGGAAAGCCATTGACATTAACAAGATAAGTTTGATTAGTAAAGACAAGTCTTGACTTGTCTCAAAGTAATAAAAGTGAAATATAATAATAAACAGGTTAACGCTTGTCTCAGGATAAAACAAAAAAAATGAGCAAATCAAAAAAGAGAAAAAAGATTTTAATATGGGGTGGTATTATCGTAGTAATTATTCTCGTTGTTCTGGCCTTAACTAAAAAGGGTAAAGACCATGGGACAAAAGTCACAACCGAAGAGGTTAATAAACGGACTTTGATAGAAACGGTTTCGGCCAACGGAAAAATACAGCCTGAACTTGATATAAAGATAAGTCCCTATATTTCCGGAGAGGTTGTCGAACTGTACGTTAAAGAAGGTGATGCAGTCATAGATGGTGACCTGCTTGCCAAAATTGACCCTAAGATTTACATTTCGGGTTATGAAAGAGCTACTGCTACTTTACAAATGCAGAAAGCCTCTCTTGCAAATTCAAAGGCAAGGCTTGCTCAGGTAAAAGCACAGTTTTCTAAAGCTCAGGAAGACTATAAAAGAAATAAAAAACTATTTGAGCAAAGCGTTATCTCACAGTCTGATTTTGATGCTGCCAAATCTGCATATGAGGTTGCAAAAGAGGAGGTAAATGCCGCTGAGGAAAATGTAAAAGCTGCCAGGTATTCAGTTAATAGCTCAGAAGCCTCACTCAAAGAAGCAAAAGAAAATCTTACAAGGACAAGCATTTATTCACCGGCTGACGGAACCGTTTCGACGTTAAATGTGGAAAAAGGTGAGCGTGTAACGGGAGCATCACAGTTTTCATCAGGTACCGAAATAATGAAAATAGCCAACCTAAAAAGGATGGTTGTAGTTGTAGAAGTGAATGAAAATGATATTGTAAGGGTTAGCCTTGGTGATACTTGTATTATTGAAGTTGATGCCTATCTGAATAAAAAATTCGAGGGTGTCGTTACTGAAATGGCAACTTCTGCAAATGTGGTAGGAGTAAGTGCCGACCAGGTCACTAACTTTGAAGTGAAGATTCTAATTCTTCAAAACTCATATCAGGATATGATAGATGAAAGCAAGGTTTCATCATCGCCTTTCAGACCCGGAATGTCGGCTAGTGTTGACATTCAAACTGAAACTGGCAGAAATGTATTAACCGTTCCTATTCAGGCTGTTACTACACGTGCTGACACAACAGGGGTAGTTAAGGAAAAGGAAATGACAGATTCTCAGGAAGAAGAAAAGGATGTTATATCCAAAGAAAAAATGGAGTTGGTTGAATATGTTTTCCTGTTTGATGAGGGGAAAGCTATAATGCAAAAGGTTAAAACCGGAATTCAGGATGATATGTATATTCAGATTATTGAGGGACTGAATGAGGATGATGAGGTTATTACCGGACCATACCGCGCTGTTTCCAAAAAGCTAAAAAATGGTGACGAGGTTATCAAAGTTGAAAAGAAAGACCTGTTTAAAAAGGAAAAATAACACTGGTTTAGAAGATGCCTAATATTCTTTGCATAGAAACTGCCACAACTATCTGCTCTGTTGCTTTGGCGAGTGATAGAGGCATTCTTGCTGAAAAAAAATCTTCCGAGAAAAATGCCCATTCTGCAATCGTAACTCTCTTCACTGATGATATTATAAAAGAAGCGGGACTTGAATACACTGATATTGACGCTGTAGCTGTAAGCAAAGGCCCGGGCTCATATACAGGTTTGCGAATCGGAGTCTCCACTGCAAAGGGTCTGTGTTTTGCACTTGATGTCCCTCTGATTTCGGTTAACACGTTGCAATCGATGGCAAAAGGAATGTCTGATAATTTAAAAGATGAAAATTCTTCCACGCTTTTTTGCCCAATGATAGATGCCAGGAGGATGGAGGTTTATTCTGCAATTTTTGATAATACCACTCGGGAAGTCAGAGAAACAAAAGCTGAAATTATTGAACCGAATTCTTTTGCTGAGTATCTTAGAAACCATAAGATGATCTTTTTTGGAGATGGCGCCTCAAAATGTCGTGATATTTTAACACATCCGAATACTGTATTCTATGATGGTATTAATCCGTCGGCAGCCAATATGGCTGAAATTGTTGAAGAAAAATTCAATAATAACCAATTTGAGGATGTTGCCTATTTCGAGCCTTTTTATTTAAAGGAATTTATTGCAGGAATACC
>JAOZLR010000370.1 GCA_029934735.1 Bacteroidales bacterium | reverse complement strand
ATTTCTTCCCTTACTCTTTTTTCGTCATCAACTACAAGTATTTTTATCTTTTCCATCAGCCGGATTTATTAGAAATTGACAACTTCTTTACTTTTATGTTTAGGTAGCAGAACTGTCATCTTTGTAAATTTGTTTATTTCACTTTCAACATTAATCTCTCCTTTCATCTCTTTAACAATACCATAAGTGACCGAAAGGCCAAGTCCGGTACCATTTTCAACATCTTTAGTTGTAAAAAACGGATCAAAAATATTCTCCTGGGTTTCAGGAGAAATGCCGGTTCCATTATCTACAATCTCTATATAAACATTATCAGTATCTGAGAAACTGTTAATCGTGATAATTTTTCTATATTCAATATCATTAATTAATGCCTGCTTTTCGTCAACTGCAAATTTTGCATTTGATAACAGGTTCAAAATAATTTGCTCTAATCTGTATTTATTACCGCGGGTAAAGCATTCATTTTCGCCAAGATTAAGATCAATTTCAACATTATGATTCACATATTGAGCTTCTACAAGCGACAAAGCATTTTTTATTACATCTTTCACATTCACCACTTCGATTGCAGCAACCTGCTGATCGCGCGAAAATACTCTGACGTGATTAATTATCTGTCTTATGCGGTCAATATCATCAAATAATGCATTTATTTTTTTTACCAAATAATCTTGCGAAATACCATCCACCGAGAGTTTAAAAAGCATATTATCAAGTCCCATTGAAATACTGCCAAGCGGCTGGTTTATTTCATGTGCCATACCTGCAGAAAGTTCACCCATAGACTCAAGCTTGGATTTTTGAATTATAAGTTGTTGTTGCTTTTCACGTTTTTTCAACTCTTTTTTCACCCTTTTCTCGAGTGTCAGGTTTAACTGTTTCAATTCATCTTCAGCCAGAATTTTTTCCTTAATTTCATGTTGAAGATCTTTTGTTCGCTCTTCTATTATTTTTTCCAGCTCCTCATTTAGCTTCCGAAGGTTTTCTTCAGCCTCTTTACGCTTTAACTCCTGAGCCATCAACTCCTTCTGAAGGACAATCCCTTTTCCAAGCTCCTCGACAAGAGATATTAACTTTTTAGTCTCTACGGGCTTTATCAAAAAACTGTTGACACCGATCTTAATGGCATCCATAAAATATTCAGCTTCTCCATAGGCACTCAGGATAACAATCCTGACGCGCTGATCTACCTTTCTTATAACATCAATCATCTCCAGGCCATCCATCACAGGCATCTGAATATCAGTAATTATCAGGTCGGGTTTTTCCTTTTCATAAACTTCAAGCCCCTCTTTTCCGTTCTGAGCAACATAGAGGCGCTCCACATACTTTTCAAGTATCCGCTCATAGATTGCTCTTAAAAGCTCCTCATCCTCAACAAATAAAACAGAAATATCTAACTTACCCACTTATTACAATTTTTGAAGTATAATTTTTTTGCAAAAATAGGGATTATTTTACAATCCTAAACTCATGCAGCGTTATGTAAAGCTTGTAAAGTAATTAAATGTAACGTATAAAAGGAAAGATAGTTGCAGTTTTAATTTTATAACATGGCAGTTTTGTTTTTGCATACGTATTTGTCTCCAATGCTATCAATTGTGCATCGAAAATGCTTATGTTTGCAAAGAAATAAAATTTTGAAAAAATGAAAATACTTTTTTATATAATAGTATCTATCGTACTTATTATCAATCAATCAACATATAGTCAGACCTACCCCACAGATTATTTCAGGCCACCCCTGGACATACCTTTGTATCTTTCCGGAACATTTGGAGAACTTCGGTCAAATCATTTCCATTCAGGTATGGATATTCGCACCCAGGAAAAACCCGGTTTTGAACTATATGCTATTGCTGATGGATATGTATCGAGAATTAAAGTTGCGCCTGGCGGATATGGTCGGGCTTTATACATAACCCATCCCAATGGCTTTGTATCGGTTTACGGTCATTTGCAGAAATACAATAAAATAATAAATGAGTATGTTACTAATGAACAGTACCGTAGAGAATCATATTCTGTTGACCTCTATTTTAAGAAAGATCAATTCACTGTAAAAAAGGGAGAGGTTATCGCCCGAACAGGCGACAGCGGAAGGTCAGGTGGCCCGCACCTCCATTTTGAAATAAGAGATGAGGCAACACAGAAACCAATTAACCCGCTACTGTTTGGATTTAAAGTAGAAGATAAAAATCGCCCCCTCATTAATGTTTTGAAAGTTTATCCGGCAGATAATAATTCTTTGGTTAACGGAAAAAGTGTTCCTGTTGAGATATATACCGAATTTGCAGGGACAAAATACCGACTAAAAGGCAACGATACAATTGAAATTTCGGGCAAGGCATATTTCGGAATCAATACCTATGACCCATTCAATGGAGGTAATAATAAAAATGGTGTTTACTCCATTAAATTGTCTGTGGACTCTACAATGGTTTACGCTCACAAACTGGAAACATTCTCTTTTGATGAAACAAGATATATCAATAGCTTTATGGATTACAAAGAGTTTAAACAGAAAAGAAGAACGATCCAGAAATCATATATCCAGCCAAACAACAGGTTAAGTATCTATGAAGATGTTATTAACAGAGGGATAATTAATTTTAATGACAATAATTTGCATAAAGTTGTTTATTCTGTTAGTGATATACCTAGTAATACATCTACTCTGGAATTTTGGGTTCGGAGTATTATCGATACTTTAGATAATAGCTTCAATATCTCTAATAGTGAGTTATTTACATATACAGGTACAAACATATTTAAAAAAGATGGAGTTAAACTGACTGTTCCGGGTAAAGCGCTATACGACACACTTAACTTTAAATACAGCACTTCCCCTGCCCCTCCTTCCGGATTCTCTAAGGTTTATCATCTGCACTATAATTGGGTTCCGTTGCAAACCTGGTGTGAACTTGTTATTTCTGCTAAAGAAATTCCAGAAGGTTTAACTGATAAAGTACTTATTGCAAGTTTAGATGATGATGGAGAAATATCCTCGGCAGGAGGAAAATACAAAAATGGAAATATAACAACCAGAGTAAGAAATTTTGGAAATTACTTTATAACTATTGATACTATTGCGCCTGAAATAAAACCGGTAAATATCAGAAACGGAAAAGATATTACAAATCAGAATACCATAAAAGTCAGGATAACAGATGACCTCTCAGGTATAAAATCATACAGGCCAACACTTAACGGCAAGTGGGTGTTGATGGAATATGATGTAAAAAATGACATGTTAAT
>JAOZLR010000060.1 GCA_029934735.1 Bacteroidales bacterium | reverse complement strand
TATAGTAATTGTTTTATCATGTTTTCTTGTTTTCCACTAAATTCGCAGTAGTACCTAAAATGAAGTTTTTCCTTATGCTGACAGCTCAATTCAGATTGCTGCCGTAAAGTGATGGTTTTTTTAACCTGCATATCAATAATTTTGTTTATACTTGTAAAAAATAATAATTCGGTGTTATTTAATTTTTGTAAATTAGCAGCATCTCAGGATTAGTGTTATAGATATAAATTTTCCAATCATGAATAAAAGACTATTATTAATTAGTAATTCTACAAATTATGGAGAGGATTACTTGTCGTGGCCGAAGGAATACATTAAGGATTTCTTTGATAGAAAAGGGATTCGCAGGATTTTATTTATTCCGTATGCAGGCATTGCCCTCTCAGAAGAAAGTATTGAAGACTCCTATGCCGTTTATCGAGACAGGGTTGATGATGTGTTTAACGAAATAGGCCTTGAGGTATACTCCATTCACAGGGAAAAAGATCCTGTTCAGGCTGTTAAAGATTCTCTTGCCATAGCAGTGGGAGGAGGTAATACTTTTCATCTTGTTTATAAACTGCACGAACTTAAACTGATGAAGCCTATCAGAGAAATGGTGGAAAGTGGCGTTTCGTTTGTGGGTTGGAGTGCAGGTGCAAATGTAGCTTGTCCTACTCTGCGAACAACCAATGATATGCCAATAATTGAGCCTGCCAGTTTTAACTGTCTGAATCTTGTTCATTTTCAGATTAACCCTCATTATATTGATGCTAATATTGAAGGACATGGTGGTGAATCGCGAGAGCAACGGATTGAAGAGTTTCTTGTTGCTAATGAGGGCACCTATGTAGCAGGCCTACGAGAAGGAACTCTACTCTCGGTAGAGAATGGAAAAATAGAACTAAAGGGCCAAAGAGCAATGAGAGTATTTAAGCTGGGGCAAGGACCGAAAGAATTTAATCCCGGTGAAAATATTAGTTTTCTATTGAAATAGTTTTGTAAAGCCTGTTAATCTTTAGTTTATGCAAGATTATTTAAGTATTGAAAGCAAAACAGATCTAGTGTCAATTGAGAGTTTTCCATTGCCAGCACTTATGGAGGGTGTCAGCTATGATGAAAACAAAGAGATCAATGGCTATTTTATCAAGCAAGTGAATTCTTTGTTTGCTAACCTGCTTGGACTTAGTAAAGAAGAGCTTATTGGTGTTGATCTAAAGGAAATATATCCATATCTTGATTCCATCAAAGAGGAGTTGTCCTATACGTTTAAAGATGAAATAGAATCAAGCGGGACTTTTAAGTTCGAGTTATTTGCTGACGGTCTGAATATGTGGTTCGATGTGTTTGTGAAAGTCATTGACGAGGAAAACCAGATTGTTACTTTTAATGAATGTACTGAAAGGAAACTTAATGAAGAGGAGTTGAAAGAGAGCGGGGCCAGGTTTAAAAGTCTTTACGAAAATTCAACAATAGGCATCTACCGAACAACACCTGAGGGTGAAATCTTACTTGCTAATCCGGCATTACTTGATATAGTTGGATACGATTCCTTTGAGGAGTTGAAGTCGATAGATTTGAATACAGATTATAATCGTGAAAAGTTCATTAATGAAATTGAAAAGTATGGTTTAGTAAAAGGCTTTGAATCAAAATGGAAAACTAGTGACGGAAACTATATCAATATTATAGAAAGTGCACGTGCCGTCAGAAATGGAAAAGGAAAGACCTTATATTATGAAGGTTCTGTTGAAGATATTACCGAGAGAATTGAATCCGAGGGAAAGCTATCTGACCTTAGCAATGTATTTGTTGAAATGGGTGTCGATGCATTAGAGAATATTGATATCCTTGTTAGTAAAGCCTGTGAAATCATAGGTGGTGAATGGTCAGCCTTTTATTGTTACGATGATGAAAAGGGGATAATAAAAATACATTCAGGTTACAATATCCCGCCTGATTTTCCAAGAGAGTTCAAAGCCGAAGGTCATATTTGCTATGAAGCATCAATAACTTCCAGCGAACTGTTCATAATTGAGGATGTTAGAAAAACTGAGTTTTTGGAGTCTGATTCTTTTATTAAAGATTTTGGTTTAAGAGCTTTTTTAGGTTATACTGTTGTTAATGAAATTATCCACAGATCACTTTGTGTGGCGTTTGGAGAGGAGAGGGAGTTTTCAGAAACGGAATCAAGAATTATATCTACACTGGGTAAGGCCCTTTCGTTGGAATATCAGCGTTACGATATTGAGCAGAGCCTTATTAATGCCAGAGAAGATGCTGAAGGAGCCAGCAAGGCTAAAAGTCAGTTTATTGCCAACATGAGTCACGAAATACGTACACCTCTCAATGGTATTATGGGGTTTACCGAAATGCTTGTCTTTGAAGAGGAAGATGAGGGTAAGAAAATGATGCTAAAAATGGTTGAAAAATCTGGAAACCAGCTGCTCGACCTTCTTAATGACCTTCTTGAATACTCCAGGTTTGAGTCAGGGAAAATTGAACTTGAACCTGCTGAATTTAATCTGTACAGGGTGCTAAATGATATTGAAAATTATTTTAAACCTGTTGCAAACTCAAAAAACCTTATTTTTGCACTTGAAACAAATTGTGTTGAAGAACAAATTGTTGTAGGCGATGAACTGAAAGTAAGGCAGGTATTAATTAATGTTGTTAATAATGCTATAAAATTTACAAATGAAGGGTTTGTCAATGTTGAAGCAAATATTGTTGAACAGGGTGGTAATTTGTTATTTGAAATTGTTGTTGCAGATTCCGGTATAGGAATTAATAAGAAGCAACTTGTTGAGATATTTGATGAATTTAAGCAGCTTGATTTTTATCTGACAAAGAAAAATAAGGGAACTGGCCTGGGGCTTACAATCACAAAGCGTCTGGTAGATATGATGGCCGGGACTATTAGAGTTGAAAGTGAACCAAATAATGGAAGTCGGTTTATAGTTGAAATACCGTTTACCTCCGGAATATTAACTAATAGAGAATTGAATATGAATATAAGTGGTGAACAAAAAGGAGCGGAATTAAGAAAAATAAAAATTTTGCTTGCTGAAGATAATGAAGCAAATCAGTTTCTTATTAAGGCTTTGACCAAGTCAAAGAATTGGGATATTACAGTTGTTGAAAATGGTCAGGAAGCTGTGGAAGCTTTTAAAAAAGATGAGTTTAACTTAATATTGATGGATGTTCAGATGCCTTTGATGAATGGTTATGAGGCAACTATGATGATCAGAGATATTGAAAAGGAAAGAGGTACTCATGTCCCTATTATTGCACTCACAGCTTATGCGATGAAATCGGATAAGGATATGTGTATAGAGGCCGGTATGGATGATTATATCTCTAAACCCTTTAAAAGACAAATATTCCTTGATTCGATAGAGGGATTTTTAGCTGAATAACTAACCTTTCTCTATACTTTTTTTTAGGCTCTTATTTATTCTAAAATGTGTTTTCGTATGAAGAACCTTCTATTCTTATTTGTAAGTATCTTCTTTTTTATCTCCTGTTCAAGAAATAGTGACAATGTCGTACTTAAGCCAACCGATAATACAAATTCAAAAGGGGAAAATATAATCTTTATGATTGGTGACGGAATGGGACTGGCGCAGATATCAGCCGCCCGAACTGTCAATGATGATGAGCTGAATATTTTGCGTTGCAAACATATCGGACTGATTTCTACTCGTGCTGCCGATGAATATGTCACCGACTCTGGTGCTTCAACTACAGCTTTTGCATGTGGCAAAAAAGCTAATTTTTATACATTAGGTGTTGATATTGATGGAAATCCGCTGACAAATATTTTTGAAATTATTAAACCTCTCGGATTTTTAACCGGATTAATTACTACCGATAAGATTACAAGTGCTTCAACAGGTGCATTTTATGCCCATCAATCCGATAGATTTCAGTATGAACTTATTGCACTTGATCTTTTAAATAAAGAGATTAATTTTTTTGTTGGCGGGGGAAGAGATGAATTTGCTAACAGGTCTGACAGTCTGAACCTCATTGATTCATTGATTGCTGAGAATTATCAGGTTGTTTCTGCTTTGTCACAAATACAGGGTGATAAAAATGTAGCAGGCTTACTTTACGATGGCGAGCCACCGAAAATATCGGAAGGAAGGGGAGATGTACTTTCAAATTCACTTATAATCGCTCTTGAACGCCTTTCAGGAAATGGACCAGGTTTTTTTATTATGGCTGAAGGAGCTCAGATTGACTGGGCAGGTCACGATAATGATCAGGAATACCTTTTAGATGAAATGGCCGATTTTGATAAAGCTGTCGGTGTTGCTTTGGACTTTGCAGAGCAGGATGGAAATACCCTTGTTGTTATACTTGCCGACCACGAAACAGGCGGCTATGCACTTGTTGATGGTGATGCTACATCAAATAGTGTTGTTGGGCAGTTTGTAATTGATCAACATACAGGAGTAATGGTTCCTGTTTTTGCGTATGGCCCGGGTGCTGAGGAGTTTATAGGTACTTATGAGAATAATGAAGTGTTTTACAAATTTTTGGACTTCCTGGATATAAATGATAATCCTTTGAAGTAGTATTTATGCTTCCAGATGCTTAACTCGCTACCTGGGTTTATTAAACTTCTTTTGTTTCTTTTCCAACTGTTTTTTTAGTTTTTCAGCATCCTTTGACAACTTTCTCTCTTCTTTCATTGCTTCTTTTTGCTTTTTATTACTTATTCCAAGTGTTGTTAGTAATCCGCTCATCGAACTTTTCCAAATGTAGTTTAAAATAGATTTTTGAGAGTCTCTTTCAAAATAGACTTCACCAATCCTTGGTTTGCCTAACGGCTTAGGATTGTTTGAAGCCAGTTTAATATCATTGACCAGGAATGAAACAATAGGGCTCACAATACCACTGACCTCTTTTGCTTTTTTGCGGTTATAAAGCCCAAGTTTGAAATTTTTATATTTAAAAAACAGCTCTCCTGTTGCAAGTTTGTCATCTCCCTTTATTCCATTAATATCAAGTATCCCTTTTCCGCTTTTTATTGTCAGGCCAAACAGATTCTCTGTCATTGAATTCATCTTTGTCAGGTCAAAGTAGTTTAAGTGACCTGAATACTCAAAATAGTCAGAAGAATCAGTTAGTGAAAAAGCCATATTGAGAGTTAATTTGGCATCTCCCATCAGGTTAGTTGCCAGGCTAATATCCATTCTGTAATTTTGATTAATAACCTTAGTTACATTTGTAATATTCTGAATTTTTGCATTAAAATCAGTAAAATATACCTCTCCAGGAATTGATGATTTGTCAACATACTCTCCATAGAGCAAGTATGAGTTATTTATGTTAAGCGAGTCAATGATTATCTTAAGTGGCAGATTTCTTAATGCTGTTTGTGGCATGGGTTTGTACACACCCGGTTTTCTCTTATATCTTTTATCCCTGTGATCAATCATTCTAATGCCGTTTACAGAAACTTTGTTAAAATGATATATCCTATCAGTAAGGATTGATTCAAAATCAATACCTTCTATCTCAATGTTTTTACCTTTTATGGATATTCTGTCTGTCTGGTAAACAGCTTTTTCGAAAAACTCATCTCTGCCGTATCTCGGAATCATATAAACCGAATCAAGTACCAACCTGTTATCTTTGTATGAATAAGTAACATTATTTGATTTTATAAAGTACATACTATCTTTCGTGATAAACTTTCGTTTGTAAAATATGATATTCATATCCTTCACGATTGACTTGTGAGACGTAAAAAGAGAAGAGTCGATACTTAATCCTTTTACAATTATTGACATTCTTGTGAGATCAAGAGGCTTGTTGTTTGTGTCAATAGAGAAATATTTAAAATGTAAATTGCCAATCTTTGTAGAGTCAATCGTAAAGTGCCCAAGAAAATTAAAAATTGGACGTAGTGTTGTATCCTTAAAGTTAAAATGCTTTGCAGGAGATGCCTTTTTATGGGTTTGGTAAAAGTTAATATCAACCTCGGGAGTAATTATTTTTGAGAAATCAATATTGGCAAGTTCCCCCATCCTTTTATGTAGCACAGGATGCTCAATAAGGATTTCGGGTATAACAACTTTATCTGTTAACTCCCTGATTTCGCTTTTTTGAT
This sequence comes from Bacteroidales bacterium, assembly GCA_029934735.1. Lineage (GTDB taxonomy): Bacteria > Bacteroidota > Bacteroidia > Bacteroidales > JAADJA01 > JAADJA01. The sequence goes on along the minus strand of JAOZLR010000060.1, from coordinate 4,496 downwards.
AATAGGAAGCCTGACTAAATCCCTCAATTCTAATTTTAGTGTCATTAACTTTGTGTCTAACCTCTTTAACGGATATCTTTGTCTTCCTATTCGATAGAATAAGGTCTGAAATTGTAACATCAGCCTTGTGCATCTGCTCGTGTGCAGAAAAAGAGACTCCTGTTGCCGGTTTTGGCACGTTCTCATACCAGGTAGCAGATATATTTTCGGTCTTTATCACTGTTGTATCCTTATCCGATTCAAACGTAATAATTATCTTACCATCATTCAGCATTATATACTCTTTGAAGAATGAGAACGGAATATCACCGGTTAAAGGCTTGGCTTTTTTGTCCTTTTTCTTTTTGTGATGAATCAGAAGGTTGATATTCGGATTGTCAATTATCATAGATGAGAAGCTCATTGGATGGTATAAATATGCATTAAAATCAGGCCCGATTATGTCAATTCTGGGAATATGGGCATGGAACTCACTTTTTTTATTCCCATTGGCTGTTTTGCCCGGCTTGCTGAGAAGAAAGGAGTTGATAAATGATACTTTATCAAGCTTTGAGTCAATAATAATAGTCTCATATTTCATTGAAATATCTTTTGACCTGAAATCCGTCTGTTTTAACAATAACCGTACAGATTCGACCGAGATTTCACTATTATACAGAGCGTCTTTTTTGTCGAATCTTGTATTCCTGATATGTAAAGCAAAATTACTTCTGAAAGTCGTTTCATTAAAAGTACTGTTTATGTCAATATTGCCTTTTGAAAAAGTGATATTATCAATATTTACCTTATCCAGTTGGTTTCCTATTCCCCTTGCTATCTCCTGTCGTAAAAATTTGAAATTCAGACTGTCATTCTTTGTGCTCTTTGAATGGGAGTAAATAGTATGACTTATGCCAGGTTTATTTATAATGAGGTTTTTTGCTATAAATTCTTTATTGTTTATTACCCTTCTGATATCAAAGCCGGTTATGCTAAACCCGGAAAGTGAAATGTCGGTATTGTCTTTCCTGTCATTTAAAAAACTAAATCCTGAAATATTCAACCCGTTGTTGTCTAACTGACAATTGTTTATTTTTAAAAAGAAATTTGCTTCAGGTGAAAATTCAAGATTGTCAAAACTTGAATTTATTTCTTTGTAATTGATGATTTTGGAATATTTCGAGCCATCCATAAATATTGTCAATTCCGTCGTTGAGAAATCTACTTTGTTTACATTCAGAAAATTTGTGTCTGCATTGGAAATCTGTATATTTCCGTTCCTGATATCTACGATGTCGAAATTCAATTTTGTAGATAGTTTGAAAGATGGATTTTCCCCTTTCTCAATTCCAATCTTTGAAAGATTACTTATGTTAGCTGTCCAGTTATCAATATAGACTGATATGGCTTCGCCGTCTTCTGCTATTAACGTTTCCGGAGTCAGGTTATTAAATGTAGCTGATTCTATTTTTATATCACATTTTGCAATGGTGTCACTTTGGGGAGGGGAACAATTTGCTTTTACAACAAGATTCCCAAGATGAGTTATTGAACTTCGGCCAATATATATCAGGCTGTCATACCTAAATTCAATTTCAGGTTTGGATAATCTGGTGTAAACATGCTGGGATGAAATGTTTATGTTGTGAACAAGATAATTGTTTGTAATGCTTGAAAATGTACTGGTATCTATATTAATACTGCCCAAAGAGAGATTACCAATTTTAATCAACTTTGAAGTATCAAGGTCATTATTAATGGATTGATATGCTATGTTATCAAAAATTACAGAGTCAATTTTATATTTCGGGAAAAATGAAAAGATATTAAAGGTGTCTGATTTTGAACCAATAGAATCTGCTGAGGAATTTGTAATACTAAACCTTGATTCTGTAATATCAGCCTGGCTGACCCGGATATTTTTAATATGGAATTCTGTTTGCTGTAAAATGTCCTTAAGATTAACTCCTTCGATTTCAAGAATATTGGTTGATACGCTATAGAGCACAGGATTAGTACTGTCGGGCTTTTTCAATGGAGTGAAACTAATTCCTTTGAAAGAAATGTCCTTAAGCTTTGTGTCAATTATAAATGACTCAACTCTCGACTTGTATAAATTAGAAATATTCTCAATTTCTGCAAGCTCAAGCCGTACTTTAAAATTAAGTAATTGATCGCTGTCATTGCTTTCAGCTTTAAAGTTATCTTGGTGAAGGTCAGTAACCAAAAGGTTCAAACTTCCGATGCTGGTCTTTCTATTATGTTTGTCGGTAAAGACAAAACCTCCCTTTTTAATTTCAAACTCATCAATATGAAACAGAAAATCAGTTTTCTTTTGCTGCTCCCCCTTCTTAAACATATTTGAGATTGACTGATGACTTGTTAAATCATTTTTGAATTCAGTTTCATCCTTATTCATCCATAATTCCGGTGAATCCATAATTATTTTATGTACGGTCAACTCATTATGAAAAAGGAGGTTTATCAGGCTGATATTTTCAATAGTAAAAGAGTTAAATGAAAGTTTTGTTAAAAGTATTGAAGATGCAGAATCATAAACTACATTGTCAAATGAAAATGAGACTGAATCGAAGGAGATAACCCTTGTGAAAATATTGGTATGTGATTCGGAGTAATTAAAAGAAATTGTGTTATTGCTTTTTTTGGAAACTCCTGATTTGACCAGCGGTCCCAGAACCCAGGGTATTACTGATATAGCAATTATCAGTAATGCAATTATTGGGATTAATATTTTAACTACTGTTTTCAATTCAGATACCTGATTTTGATGACAAATGTATGCAAAAAATTGAATAAGTTAAAAATCAATAATTATGATTCATTGAATTTTAAAATTTCTATTTTTGCACTTCAAAAGGTAAATCCTTATTTTATGTTTACGAGAATATTTTTATTATGGTCTATCTTGTTGATTACAAGTGTGTACAGTCTCAAAGCACAACTTGTTATTAGTGGCAAGGTAACAGACAAGGATACCGGAGAGACGCTTGTTGGGGTGAATATTTTTCTCCCTGATTACTCAAAAGGAACAGTTTCGGATAAAAATGGTGATTATGCTATCAAAGGGCTGCACAAAGGAGAAGTGATAGTAAATTATTCTTTTATGGGGTATAAAACTGTTATTAAAAAAGTAAAGATTGACAGCCTGGATATTACTATGAATATTGCGCTGCAATATGCGGTTATCCAGGGAGATGAAGTTGTTGTAACCGGAACATTTGCAAGTTCGCAGCATGAGAATGTGATGAAAATAAGTACAATGAATCCCCGCCAATTCCTTCAGTCAGGGACTCCTTCATTTATTGAAGCGATGAAACAAGTTCCAGGTGTTGACATAATCTCAAAGGGCCCTGGAGTTGGAACGCCTGTGATACGTGGACTTTCATTGAGTAATATTTTATTTCTGAATAATGGAATTCCAATGCAGAATTTTCAGTTTTCGGAAAATCATCCTTTTATGGTCGATGATAATGGCGCCGAAAGGGTAGAGGTTATTAAAGGCCCTGCATCTTTGCTATATGGGTCAGGGGCAGTTGGTGGAGTTATAAACATTATTAAACAGCCGCCTTTGCCTGAAGGTAAAATAGCAGGCGATTATGGAATTAAGTATTTCAGTAATAACCGGGGTTATACATCTTCACTTGGTGTCAGCGGAACTAACAATAATATTTCCTGGGGAGCCAGGGGTGGATTGAGTTCCAATATGGATTATTTTGATGGTAATAGTTCAAGAGTGCCGAACAGCCGATTCAATCGTGAAAATGCAAAATTTAATGTGGAAATTATTAAGACAAACGGCTCATTCCGTTTTTTTTATGATTATAACAGGGATAAGCTTGGCTTGACAGTAAAGCCTTCTTTAGGACTTGTTACAGAAAATGGCAGGAAGAATGATGTCTGGTATCAGGGCTTGACAAATCACCTTTTTTCATCTATAAATAAAGTTTTTGTCGGAGCTGTGAAAATTGATCTGAATTTGGCGTATCAAATCAACACCCGCAAACTGTTAGGTTCGGAAATGACTCCGGTATTTACTCTCGTTAATATGGCATTGAAAACCTTTTCTTACCGGATTAGTGCTACTACTCCACTGAATGATAAGGTGAAATTCATTAGTGGAATTCAGGGAATGAATCAGAAAAACAAAAATTTTGATGCCCCTGATCGTGTTGTTCCAGATGCTACTATAAATGATTTCAGTGTTTTTACTGTATTCCAGTTTGATATTTCCAAAAAAGTTATGCTCGAAGCAGGTTTAAGATACGATTATAGAAATATTAATGTTCCTGAACATAATAATGGTACACCATCAAATCCGGAGATTTTGGATTCTTTTGATAATAATTATAATAATGTTAATGGTTCTGTAGGGAGCGTTTATTCCATAAATGATAGGATGCATTTCAGAATTAATTTTGCATCAGCTTACCGGAGCCCAAACCTTGCCGAACTAACCCAGGATGGAATGCACGGCACAAGATATGAGCAGGGAAACA
>JAOZLR010000369.1 GCA_029934735.1 Bacteroidales bacterium | reverse complement strand
GATGGTACAATTATGTATATCGACGGTATGAGGGTCATGGGCTCTGCCAGCGTACCACAGCAGGCTATTGAAGAGGTTGCCGTTTATCTCGGAGGACTTCCGGCTATGTATGGTGATGCAAGAGGTGGTATTATTAATGTAACAACAAAAGGACCTTCTCGTTCTTTTGGTGGTGGTCTGGAACTGGAGACATCTCAGTTTCTTGATGCTTTTGGCCATAATAGGCTTGGTTTTAGTGTACAGGGACCTCTTATTAAGGGTAAAGAAGGAAGGACATCATTACTTGGTTTCTTTGTTTCCGGTGACCTCTTTTATAATAAGGATGGCAGGCCTACTGCTTTTGGCGTTGATATCGCCCAGGATGATTATCTGAAAAGTCTTGAGCAATATCCTTTAAGACCTTCCGATCAATCCAGCGGAACATTTTTAAATGCTGAATACACACGTGCCGAGAACTTGAAGCATCAGAAATATACTCCAAACTCCTCAAGATATGGCGCAAATCTCTCCGGGAAAATTGATGTTAGAACCTCTAAAAATACTACTCTGACAATAGGAGGCCAGTATAATTTTAATGAAGGGCGTAACTATAGTTTTAGTAATTCAATGTTTAACTATGATAAAAATGCATTTTCCAATGGTGATACATGGAGGGTATATGGACGGTTTATTCAGAGGTTCCCCACAGATCCTGAGAGCACATCAGCTATTAAGAATGTTTATTACAGCATTCAGGGAGACTACACAAAAACAAGTGGCCGCACAATGGATGTCAATCACAGAGACAATATTTTTGAAATAGGTTACATTGGGAGTTTCAACCAATATAGAACCCCTACTTATGAGCTTGGAAATGTAGATATAGAGGGTCAGGAATATACTAATGTATGGTTGCTGAATAGCTGGGATTATGATACACTTCTTACTTTTAAAGAGGAAAACTATAATCCGCTTATTGCAAATTATACCAGGCAGATTTATGAATTATTTCCTGAAGGTTCAATTGAGAATGCAACCCAATTGATGTCTGCAGGAGGTAAGTTAAATGGCCAGGGTCCTCCGGGGGTTTATGGTCTTTGGGGATCTGCCGGTGCAAACCAGGCCAATTATGGTGTTGGAACAGGCACTCAGGTTTCGTTCAAAGTTGATGTTTCTGCTGATATTGGAAATAACGAGCTAAAACTGGGATTCCAATATGAGCAAAGAAACAATAGCGGATATGGCTATAATGGAAATGGACTCTGGACACTGATGAGAAGTTATACTAACCTTCATATTCTGGAACTGGATGTGGATAATCCTGTTCCTATCTATAATGATGGTGTCTTTCAGGATACAGTTCTATATTATAGAAAGTATGACCAACCAACTCAGACTACTTTTGACTGGAATCTGAGAAATAAACTCGGCCTTGACCCACAGGGCACAGATTTTATTATTGTTGATTCCTGGGATTTTGACAACAAAACAATTCAGTATTACGATAAAGATGGGGTATTGCATACCGAACAAATGGAGGAGGATCTCTTTAGTATTGATATGTTTAGCGCTGACGAAGTTTTATTTGACGGACGTTATGTAGCTAACTATTACGGATATGATTATAAAGGTAATAAATTAAAGAGTAAGCCAAGTTTTGATGATTTCTTTAATGAAACGGATGAGTATGGAAATTATACCAGGCCGATTCCTGCTTATGAGCCTATATATATGGCAGGCTATATTCAGGATAAATTTGCCTTCAAAGATTTGATTTTTAATATAGGACTTCGTGTTGACCGTTTTGATGCAAACCAGTCGGTGTTAAAAGATCCGTTCCTGCTTTATTCAGCCTATTCTGTTGGCGAAGCAAAGCAAATTGGTGTTGGCGGTAATCAGGTTTCAGTCCCTAGCAATATAGGGAGCGACTATATTGTATATGTTGATGATGCAAGAAACCCTTCTTCAATAACAGGATATAGGGATGAGTATACCTGGTATAATGCCGAAGGAATAGAGATTCAGGATCCTTATCTCCTTGATGCAGGATCCGGTGTTTCCCCATATTTAGTTGATCCGGATCAGGAACATGTAAACGGAAGTGCTTTTATGGATTATAATCCGCAATGGACTGTGATGCCGAGGATATCTTTCTCATTCCCAATTTCGGATGAAGCTCTGTTCTTTGCACATTACGATGTGTTGTCTCAACGACCTACATCTAATGTATATGCTGATCCTTCAAGATACTATTTTATCAATACGGCTACTGGAACCTTGAATAATCCAAGTCTTAAACCAACAAAAAGGATTGACTATGAACTTGGTTTCCAACAGAAGTTGACAAATAAATCTTCATTAAAACTTACTGTTTTTTATGGTGAAATACGTGATGATATCCAGATTTACCAGCTTAATGGTGCCTATCCAAGGCCATATACATCATATAAAAACTATGACTTTAGTACTGTTAAAGGCTTAACTGCAACTTACGACCTGAGACAATTGAACAGTAATACAAGACTTAACTTTAGTTATACTCTTCAGTTTGCTGATGGTACAGGGTCATCCACAACTACTTCGGCGGCTTTGATTGCCTCCGGCCTTCCAAATCTGCGTGTACTAAATCCTTTAAACTGGGACAGGAGGCATAACTTTACAATGCTACTCGAGTACAGATTTACTGATGGAAAATCCTATAACGGGCCAACAAGAGTTAAGCATAAAGGAACTGATGAAGAAAAAGTTGTTCAGGTGCTGAAGAACTGGGGTGCTAACTTTACATTAACCGGAGGTTCCGGTGTTCCATATACTGCTCAGACAAATATCACCGGATTAACAACCGGAGGGACAAGAATTCTTGAAGGTACTATTAATGGTTCCAGACTTCCCTGGCAGTTTAGAGTTGATATGAGAATTGACAAAGAGATTTACTTTGGAGGTAAGGATGGGTCAAGGCGTACCTATCTGGATGTTTATTTGCAAATATTGAACCTGCTTAATACTCACAACATAATGGGAGTTTATCCTGCTACAGGTAATCCGGATGATGATGGTTTTTTATCAGCTCCAGAATGGCAGACAGCAATTAATAATCAAACAGATCCACAATCGTTCAGAGACCTTTATTCTGTTAGGGTAGACAATCCTGGTAACTATAGTAGTCCTCGTATGATTCGTATTGGTGTAATGATAAATTTTTAATTAAATAATATTAACTCTATTGTTAAGAGAACTTTTAAATATTAAATTATGAGAAATATTTTCCGCATACTGGTTATCTCGTTA
>JAOZLR010000368.1:2109-3271 GCA_029934735.1 Bacteroidales bacterium | reverse complement strand
CCCTGCCTCAAGTTGGTATTGCCACCAGCTTATTTAATAAACTGTTAACTATTCTTCCTGGCAACAAAAATTAATGAGAATGAGATTAATGCTTTTCCTGTTTTCGTCTTTGAGACACCCGTTTTCAAAACAGAGCCCAGTAATACTGCGGGTTACAGAAGCTTGTTTGTGAGAGTGACGAAAACAGGAAAAAGGTCTTGTTGTCTTACCAACTCCACCCAAATCCAGTGTGAAATACATAGTCTGTTTTTGATGCACCCTCAATAGGTTGGTTATCAAAGTTAAATGTTAGTCCCAGCGTAATGTAAAAGTCATCATCAAAGGGCATCTCGTATTTTGCATCAAAATTGAAGTCGGTACGCCACCTGCCAGATTCTGTGATACTGGGATAGGCAAGTAACTTTGTTGACAGGTTTAAATCTCCGATGTCGAACAGGTTCAATTCTGTGCCTATAAAGCCTTCCCAGCTTTTTCTATCCGGAACTGTATCTACTGAGAAATTTTCATTGTTATAGTTAGCTCCCAGAGAAAATCCCCAATATGACCTGTTTGTGTGAATAACATATTTACCAATACCGAGTTTGCCTGTAGAACGTAATTGAAGTGCTAGTTCGGTACTCGAAAGGAAGTCAGCCGCAACTAGTGGATACCAGTCTTTTGGCAGGAAATATTTATAAGAAACATCACCGTCTGTTCTTCTGATATCCTCGATATCGTCCTGTGTCGAAAACAGGGTATTATAATTTCCATCAATATTCCAGCGTTTTGCTATGTACCCCAGGTTACTTCGTGCCGAAAGCTTGCTAAAGTTATTTTCCTTGGTCATGTCAAAACCAACATCAAAGGAAAAGTAAACCTGGCTCCAGAACCCTTTATCTATATCACTCATTAATACAATATCATCTTGCACAATCTCAACCTTTTCTCCTTTATCTGTTATTATAGCTATCTTTCCCGGCTCAATAGTTTCAATGTGGCCATTGTATCGCCTTCCATCCGAAAGTGTTATTAAAAAATTGGTTACAGTGTAAATTTCTTTAATACCACCCCATTCAATTTGAAAATCTTTGTCACTGTAGTCGGTTTCAATAGTTACAACTCCCCTGTCCATAGTTTTAACTTCTCCGATCATCTTATCCCCGTTTACAAGTATAAGGGAGTC
>JAOZLR010000368.1:0-2009 GCA_029934735.1 Bacteroidales bacterium | reverse complement strand
GAAATCCATCCGCCTCCAAGTGCTTTATACAGAAAAACAAAGGCGTTCAGGTACTGTTGATAAACTTCTGTGGCAGCAAGTTGTGCATTAAATTTTGAGCGCTCAGAATCAAGAACTTCCAAGTAGCTGGTAACTCCGCCATTATAGCGCTCTGCTGATAGCATTGCTGCATTCTCCGCTGCTGTCATCTGCCGCTCTATGGCAGAGGATTGCTTATCCAGTGTCTGAATTTCCACGAGGGCATCTTCCACTTCCCTAAAAGCCTGTAAAACAGTTTTAAAATAATAAATACTGTCCTGGTAGAAGCGTTGACGTTCGATGTCAACCCTGCGTTTGTTTTTGCCAAATTGAAAAATAGGACCTACAATTCCTGCACCAAATGACCATATCAGGGCATCTCCTGTGGCTATTGAAGTTAAGTCAGTGCTTGCAGCACCGAGCATTCCTGTCAGGCTGATAGAAGGAAACCGCATGGCAACGGCTACACCAATCCTGGCATTTTGGGCAGCCAGCGTTTGTTCAGCCTGATTAATATCAGGCCTTCTCTCAAGAATAGCAGAGGGAATGCCAGATGGAATTTCCGGTGGAATTAACTCGTCCCGCAATTTGTTAGTCCTTTTTATTCTACCTGGGTTATCGCCAAGCAGGATGCTCAGAGCATTCTCTGTCTGTGCTACCATCCTTTCATAAAAAGGAATGGCAGCAGCAGCAATAGCCTCCTGAATTTCAGCCTGATTCAGATCTATTTCAGGTACAATGCCTTTGTTAAAGCGTTCTCCAATAATCCGTAATGATTCTCTTCTTGATTCCATGGTCAATTCTGAAATTTCAAGTCTTGCATCATAATCAAGTAACTGGAAATATGTACTGGCAACAGATGAAATCAGACTTATTTGCACTGCACGATGGCCATAACCTGATGCAAGCAGTTCATCCTGGGCGGCTTCTGTTGCTCTTCTGAATTTGCCCCAAAAATCTAACTCCCAGGCAACATTGGCAGCACCTGAGAAAGTGTTGAATGGCCCGGAGATATCAAGTGAAGGTATATTGTTTTGCATCCGTGAACCACTACCATCATATCCAAAAGAAGGCCACATATCTGCCTTGTTATATCCTACAACAGCCCGGGCTTCCTCAATCCTTGAGGCTGCTATTAATACATCAGGATTGTTTTTCAAAGCAGTATCGATAAGAGCTATCAACTCTTTATCCTGAAACAGTTCCCACCACTTAAGGTTGATTATGGTATCTTCTGCGGTTGATATACTGTCGAAGCGAAATGCGTCAGGTGTCGTTAACTCCGGCCGCTGATAATCAGGGCCAACCTTGCAGCTTGAGATTATTAGAATGATTAATAGACTGTATAGTATGGTACGTTTCATCGTGCAGTTTTTATGTATATTATTAATATCCAAACTTCAAATATCAAATTTCAAATAAATCACAAAAATGAATTAATAATATCCAAATATTAATATCTAATTTGATTTTCCAATAATTGCAGAAAGAATCTTTTTTAATTGAGTTGCTTCATTATGTAGCCGTATGCCTTCATTATAATTTTTCAAATCGTTAGTCTCATTTATTAGTCTAAGCCAATATGCACTTTCTTTTGCTTCTTTTCTTGATATTTTTATTCGCATTAGAAAATCCTTCTTGCTTAAAGCCTCATTTGCTTCACGATAATTTGCTCCAACAGACCCCGATGATTTAACTACTTGCTTACTGTCTTCTACATTAGCTATGGAATAAGGTAATGTTTTAATAAACATCCTTACATCCTTAGCAAAAATAAAAGTCCTCTCTTCTAAATCATAAACAGGTTTGTTATTTGAGTTTTCTGACATTACAATCTATTCAATATTTGTTTTTTGCAATTTGTTATTTATTCTGTTATTTAATTTATTGTACATTGGAATTTATTTGATATTTGATATTTGTAATTTGTTATTTTATTCCTTCCCCTTCTCCTTCTCCAAAGCCAACTCCTTATCCCTCTTTTTTTCATA
>JAOZLR010000367.1 GCA_029934735.1 Bacteroidales bacterium | reverse complement strand
TGTGAGAGGCGCACTCCATTCATTTATGGATGGAGCCGTCTACTCGATTATGTGCTGATTATTTTTTAATAATGCCATATTTAGCATATTTTCTGCCTTTTTCTATTGCCCAAATAACATTTTCATAATCAAAGTGCCAGTATTCTTTAGGGTCAACTACAAAATCTTCTTTATCAAAGAGACTTATAAGTAATTCTCTGTTCTTTCTTACCTGTGGTGTAATATCTGGATAAAAGGGGTAACACGTTTTATTTAGTTCTAAATGTAATCCGTCATTATTCCCAAAATCCATTACTGCATCTTTTTTTAAATCATATATTAAGGCATCTACAGCCCCACCGGTTGAATGCATTGATTCTTCTTCCGGAGCAGTAAAATAAGAAACTATAGTTTCAATTTCTTCTAATGGTTTTTTAGGATGCTCTTTTTGAACAATTTTAACTCTTAAATCACGTAAAAGTTTTTGATGTGCAAATGATCTCCATACAGAACGAATAATCAATACTTTATCTTCCTTGTCTAAAATTTTGCTTATTCGGCCTATTTTTTCAAAAATAGTTTCCCTGACCAGATATTTATAATCTTTTACAACAGATGGTTCAAACATTAAATTGAATCCAGATTCTTTTAGACTGATTAAAGGAGAATTGTCTTCTTTGATGATAATAGTTGGAATAAGTTGCTTTTGGAAACGGTCTAATCTTTCGACTAATTCGCAATATTCTTTTGCAGTCATTGGTTATTTATATTTTTTAATTATATATGGCGAGGTCATTGCTGAGAGTAAAGCTCCGTAATTTAACTTAAACTTAACAAAATTTCCCACTTTTAAGTCTGTTTGTTTGGCATCAACAATAATATGGTCACTACTCGCTCCAAGAATATCAATATCCAACATAGGAGTCAGCCCGGAAACTAAAACATCTTGTAAGCCAACTCCAAGTAAAATTCTTTTTATTAAACCGCGGTCAATAAATTTTGGTGTATTTCCAAATGCATCCTGATAAACATCTCCATAGGGTAAAGAAGGCTTTATTTTTGATTCAATAACCTCTGCAATCAAAGTAAAGGCATCTGTAAATAAACCCGGTATGGGTTTTCTTTCAAGAGTTTCACAACCTAAAAATATGGATTCACCAAGTCTTAAATTATTGATTTCCCCGACATCCTTTGTTGACATAAACCAATCATAATTGGCTGAATTCCCCCCGGAAACAAACTCTAATTTCAATTTAAACTTATCTTCAATATTTTTTGCAATTGATGACAAATGCTTCATTTTTGAAGCATTAGGTTTAATCCCTCCGAAACAGGCTAAGTTTGTTCCAATACCTATAAGTTCAACTCCTTTCAACTCTGTTACTTCACTAACGGTGGTTTCTATATCAGACGGCATTATTCCTTCTCTTAAATCGCCCAATTCTACCATTAGTATAATTTTATGTTTGGTATTTTGCTTTATTGCAAATTTTGAAAGTTCTTTGATTATCGAAATTTCAGAATTAAGACTAATGTCAGCATAATTTACTACATCTTTGGCTTGACTATGAATTGTTCTTAATAAAAGAAATTGTGCTTGAATGCCTGCATCACGCAATTTTTTGATATTAACTATTCTTGAATCAGCAAGTATATGTATTCCGCTTTTTAATATAATTTCAGCAATCTTAGGATTTCCACAAACTACTTTTGTAACACTAAATATATCAATGCCTTTTGAACCATAAAGGTTCTTCAATGTTTTTGCATTATGGGCAATTTTCCTAAGGTTTATCTCTATTCTTGGTGTTATCATATCAATTGAATTTACTTTAGTATTTTGGGAAATACTTCACCTATTTTTTTAATGATATTATCACATCCATACTTTAAAACATTCGTAACAGGTATTTTGTATTTGTCTTCATATTCTGCTATCGTGCTTCTTAATTCAGTATCAGTCATATCTTCATCGTTAAGTGTAATGGCAATTACTTTTGATTTTGAAAACATTTCGTTCAGTTTTATTTCACTTTCTAAAGTAGGCATTGGAATTGTCGGAAAATCACAACGAATTTTTCTTTTTGGTGGATGCTGAATGATTATGGCATCAGCATTTGAACCCTTTATAATAGCAGATGAAGAATTAAATGCAGGATGGCTTAAACCGCCTTGCCCCTCAACAATAATTATATCAGGATGGTCGGTATTAACTGCATCTATAATTGCTTTTTCAACTTCTCCTGTGGTAAAACCAGAAGTTAGCACATCCAATGCCATCCCATACTTGGCACCCTGAAGCAATCCCGCTTGTCCTGTGGCTATAAATACAGCATTTATGTTTTCCTTTTTTAATGACTCAACAAGAATTCTGGCAGTAGTCATTTTACCAGTAGCACAATCTGTACCGGTTACAACTATTACTGGAGTTTTGTTTTCGAAAATTTGTCCGCTGAAAAGATGCAGGTCTTTTCGTTTGGGAGGTTTTCTAAAGTCAAAAATTTTGACATTACATTCACTTGCTTTTTGCATAAATTCTTTATCATCAGTAAAGAATTCAGGAAGACCATTTACAATATCCATCCCTTTTTCCATTGCGGTTATGATTATTTGCCTCTGTTCCTTGTCAAGAAATGGAGATAGTGGTGCAATACCGTAAATAAAATATTTCGGAATGTAATTCAACTTTTCTAAGGCATCATCAATACTGCTAAATATAGGAATTCCCTTTTTTATTCCATCAAGACATTCACCCGCATCAAGACCAACTTTTGTACTGTCAATTACACCAACGATTTCATATCGTTCCGAATATCTGACAAGTCCATTTGCAACTTTCCCATCTATCTTTCCAAATTCATTTTCACTATATACTAATGCTTTCTCTTTCATTATTTATCCTTAATTTTTAAATATCCTTTATTACTCAGTCGCTCTGATTTAATTTGCACATAACGGTTTTGGTATGATTTCGTTGTTGAATTTCAACGATGATATTTTCCTTTTTACCGTTAAGTTTATTTTATAAATTTATTATTCTTTTTACTTGAATACAACAATGAATTATACCAGTTGTGTGTGCCCAGCATGGGCATCTTTTGTTTACTGCAAGGTAAATAATTAATCTAGAGGGTGCAAGTCCCTTATGGGCAAGGGTAACGCCTTGAACCATTAGTAAGCTGCAAGGTTGCTAACCGTGAGGTTAGGACTGAAGGAAGCAGGACTACAAAACTCGGTACTGACGAACAGGAACCGTATACGAGGCATATTAGCTCGGGTAAGCAAGCACATC
>JAOZLR010000366.1 GCA_029934735.1 Bacteroidales bacterium | reverse complement strand
TCATTAAAGAATGTCAGAATTTCATTAGATTGCTTTGATATGTACTTATTTCTCATAGTTACCTTGTCAGATTGAAGCTGCTTACAAAGATATGAAACATCTTTTATATGATGCTAAACAATTTATTTAAAATCCTGTAACGCGTTCTATATGGCATCAGAGTAGCTCAGTCTCATGCTCTCTCTGTCGAATTCCATTGAGATTTTCCTTCCGAAAATTATTGCGTTGTTATCCTCCTGGTGACCTGCCGGAAATCCGAAACAGACCGGATATTTATACTCTTTGACAGCTTCGGCAACAATTTCGTAAGCTGTTTTGCCAAAAGATGTGTCATTATCTTTCATATCCGTCATTCCGCCAACAATAAGTCCTGCAAGATTTTGCAGCTTACCGGCCCGCTTCATTGTCCACATCATCCGATCAAGACGATAAAGATATTCGCCAACATCTTCAAAGAACAGAATTTTGCCTTTTGTGTCAATATCCGAATTACTTCCAATTAGGCTTGTTAATATTGCAAGATTTCCTCCTGTGAGTATTCCTTTGGCTTTACCCTTTCTGGAAAGAGTATCCGGCTTTAAGTCGTAAATAAGTTTTTCTCCGAACAGGGCAGTTTTTAGCGACTCGGTTGCAAGTGTCGGCTTCCCGTCAGCATTAAAACCTCCTGCCATTGTCCCGTGAATGGTTTCAACCCCAAAATTTGAATGAATGTGCGAATGATAAATCGTAATATCACTGAAACCAACTATCCATTTGGGATTTTTCTTAAATTCTGAGAAATCAAGCTTATCAATAATCCGAATTGAACCATATCCGCCTCTTGCACAGATTATTGCTTTGATATCATCAGCATCCAGCATCTTTTGAAAATCGGAAAGTCTTTGTGCGTCAGTGGCGGCATATTGGTTGGAGCTCTTAAAAACATTTTTACCTAATACAACACTCAATCCCCACTTTTCAAGTCCGGCAACTGCGTTATCAACTTTTTCCTTATCAATCTTACCGGCCGGTGCCACAATGGCCACTTTATCGCCCTTTTTCAGGTATGCAGGAGTTATCATTCAATAAATTTTAAATATTTGATAACAAAAGTATAACTTTGCCGGAACTTTTTAAAATAAATTTTTAAATAATGAGTAAGTACGGAAAATACAAACGTCATACTATAACATCGGCTTTGCCATATGCCAACGGACCAATACATATTGGCCATCTTGCAGGTGTTTATGTTCCTGCTGATATTTATGCAAGATATCTGCGTTCCATCGGAGAGGATGTGATTTTCATAGGCGGCTCGGACGAGCATGGCGTCCCTATCACTATTAAAGCAAGGCAACTGGGAGTCTCACCGCAGGATATTGTGGATAAATATCATTCGATTATTAAAGATTCCTTTGAGAAATTTGGTATTTCATTCGACATATACTCGCGCACATCCAATAAAATTCATCACGAAACTGCATCCGAATTCTTTAAAACTCTATATGACAAGGATGAGTTTATCGAAAAGACCTCGCTCCAATATTATGATGAGGAGACAAAACACTTTCTGTCCGACAGATACATAACCGGGACCTGTCCACATTGTGGATATGAAAAAGCTTACGGCGATCAGTGCGAAAACTGCGGGACTTCGCTCAGTCCGTTAGACCTGATTAATCCGGTATCGGTTTTAAGTGGTAATAAGCCTGTGCAAAAAGAGACAAAGCACTGGTATCTGCCTCTTGATAAATATGAATCCTGGCTCAGGGAATGGATAGTTGAGGGTCATAAGGATGACTGGAAAACAAATGTTTACGGGCAATGCAAGTCGTGGATCGACCAGGGCTTGCAACCACGTGCTGTAACACGCGACCTTGACTGGGGAGTTGAAGTGCCTTTGATTGATGCTGAAGGTAAAGTGCTTTACGTTTGGTTTGATGCCCCCATTGGTTATATCTCTGCAACAAAAGAGTGGAGTGAGAAAACAGGAAATGACTGGAAACCATACTGGAAAGATGAAGACACAAGGCTTCTCCATTTCATCGGGAAAGATAACATCGTTTTTCATTGCATTATTTTCCCGTCAATGCTCAGGCAGGAGGGTTCATATATTCTACCGGAGAATGTTCCGGCTTTTGAGTTTATGAATCTTGAGAATGACAAAATATCAACCTCGCGAAATTGGGCTGTTTGGCTTCATGAGTATCTTGAAGATTTCCCCGGCAAAGAAGATGTACTGCGATATGTGCTTACAGCAAACGCACCGGAAACCAAAGATAATGATTTTACCTGGAAAGATTTTCAGGCAAGAAATAATAATGAGCTGCTAGCCGTTTTCGGTAACTTCGTAAACAGAACCCTGGTTCTTACACAAAAATATTTTGATGGGAAAGTTCCGGCGGTTTACAAACTCACAGATACAGACAAAGCTGTTTTTGATGAGATAGAGCAATTCCCTGCGAGGATTGGGGGTAGCCTTGATAAATTCAGGTTCAGAGAGGCACTAAACGAAATGATGAACCTTGCGCGTCTTGGAAATAAATATCTGACAGATTCTGAACCATGGAAAATATTTAAAACCGATGAAGCACAGGTTAGAACTATTTTGAATGTTTCGTTGCAGATTTGTGCAAACCTTTCTGTTTTGTCTGAACCGTTTTTGCCTTTTACGGCAAAAAAACTTTCAGAAATGCTAAATCTTTCAGGATTGAAATGGAATGATGCTGGCAGTCCGGAGCTGCTTACAGCGGGACATCAGTTGAACAAACCTGAATATTTGTTTGAAAAGATTGAAGACAGCGTAATAGAAGCCCAGGTTCAAAAACTTCTTGATACAAAAAAAGCAAATCAGGAGAATAATATAATAGTGAATCCTGCAAAAGAGGATATTGAGTTTGATGATTTTGCCAAGCTTGATATTCGGGTAGGTACAATTCTAGAAGCTGAGAAGATTCCGAAAACCAAAAAGCTGTTAAAACTGAAAATTGATACAGGTATCGACAAGAGAACGGTTGTGTCGGGCATTGCCGAATTTTATAAACCTGAAGATATTATCGGGAAACAGGTTAGTATTCTTGTAAACCTTGCACCTAAAAAATTGAGAGGAGTTGAGTCGAACGGAATGATACTGATGGCGGAAGATAGTGAGGGAAAATTATGTTTTGTCGCACCTACGGAAGGTTTTAATGATGGAAGTGAGATAAGGTAAAGGATAATTCAGGGGAGTTATTTTTAATTACCCCTCTGTCCTTCTACCTTCGCTGAAGCTACGGCTGACAAGACGGACATCTCCCCTAAAGGGGAGA
>JAOZLR010000365.1:1966-3289 GCA_029934735.1 Bacteroidales bacterium | reverse complement strand
AAGGGAAATAAATCTTTAGGCTGGATTTGTGCGAAAGCGTTTTGTAGTAATCTGCTGAAGGTTTCACTACTTATTCAATAATGACAGAATGCGACAATATCCCATCAACTCAACCTACTTCTTTCCCCCTTTGGAGGTCTCCGATAGCAATTTGAAAGGGAGTAGATAAAAATAAAAAGCACTAACAATGAAAATTATCTCAGTAGTAGGCGCAAGGCCTAATTTTATGAAGATAGCTCCCTTTATCAGGGCAATCAAAGATTTTAATGAAAAAGCAAAAAGCACAGGCAATGAGTCTGTTGAACATCTTTTAGTCCATACTGGCCAGCATTATGATGATAAGATGTCGAAAGCCTTTTTTGAGGCTCTGAGTATTCCTGATGCTGATATTAATCTGGAAGTTGGCTCAGGGTCACATGCCGAACAGGTTGGTTATACAATGATGAAGCTCGAAAAGGTATTTGAGAAGGAAAAGCCCGACTGGGTTATTGTTGTTGGAGATGTCAATGCTACGCTGGCTGCCTCGGTAACAGCTAAGAAGTTACACATCAATGTTTGTCATATTGAGGCAGGCTTACGTTCAGGTGATATGGAGATGCCTGAAGAGATAAACCGTTTGGTCACTGACCGTCTTTCTGACTTGCTGCTTACACCCGATACAATCTCATCAGAAAACCTCCGAAAAGAGGGAACACCAGAAGATAAGATTAAATTTGTGGGTAACATTATGATTGACACACTGGAAGCCAACAGAGAAAAATCAGCTGCACTCAATCTTAATGAGATAGTGGAGACAAACCTTCTTGATACAGGGCAAGCATCTTCTGTTTTTAGCTTTTCGGAGGCAGAGAACAGATCTTTTGCACTGATGACTCTTCATCGTCCGTCTAACGTTGATAAAAAAGAGATCTTTGAGCCAATAATCAACTTTTTACTAGATGAGGTAACCGCAGATATGCCAATATTCTGGCCAATGCATCCCCGTACAAAAAAGAAACTTGAAGAGTTCGGACTTTGGGAAAAGATTGTGAACAATAAAAATATGATCTTGCTGCATCCTCTTGGGTATCACGATATGTTACGATTAAATATGGGTGCTAAGGTAGTTCTTACTGACAGCGGCGGATTGCAGGAAGAGTGTACGGTTCTGGGAACTCCTTGTCTGACACTGCGCTGGAATACTGAAAGACCGGTAACACTTCGTGAGTATGGTGGTGCCAGCGTGTTGGTAGGAAATAATGTGGAAAGAATAAGAGAAGAGTACAACAATACTTTAAAGCTGGAAAGAAAACCCGACAGGCCTGAGTTATGGGATGGTAAGAC
>JAOZLR010000365.1:0-1866 GCA_029934735.1 Bacteroidales bacterium | reverse complement strand
ATACTTTAAAGCTGGAAAGAAAACCCGACAGGCCTGAGTTATGGGATGGTAAGACATCCGAAAGGTGTGTGGAGGAGATCATTAGGTTTGAATAACCTTTCGGGTCGAAGAAAGCCTGAGTGGCTGTCTACCTTCGCCAGGGTTTCGGCGGATGAAAGAGTCCCGAAAGGTTGGAAGTAATTTGTTCATTACCACTCTATAATCTTTGCGATAGAAACGTCATTGCGAAATACCTTTAGGTTAGCCTGAGCGTGAGCGTATTGTAGCAATCTGTTTGCGGTTACTGACTGGGTCTTTATAGCTGACAGATTGCCACAGCATCTCCTCTCTTAAGACCTGCTTATGGATGCTTACCGATGACGGTTTATAAATGATAATACAAAAAATGCCAATAACAATAACAACCGACATAAATAGAATCCCCGTACCCGAATGGGACAGATTTATTGAAAATCACCCTAATGGAACGATTTTTCAATCGCAGAGCATGTACCGGCTCTTCCGGGATACAAAGAAATTCGAGCCTGTAATTATTGCTGCTTTCGAGGATGATATACTTACCGGTATTTTGCTTGGTGCAATCATCAAGGAGTATTCATCTAAAATAGGGTTTTTTACATCCAGGACGGTTATCTATGGCGGCCCCTTAATTGATAGTGACTCCGGCAATTCTGATAAAGTACTTGATCTTCTCTTAAAAGAGCTAACCAGTCAGGTTAAAAACAAATCTATTTTTATTCAGTTTCGAAATTTCTTTGAATGGAAAGAAAAGAGAGAGGTGTTTTATAAAAATGACTTCAAATACCTCGACAGGTTAAACTACCTTGTTGACACAACTTCCGGGCAGGATGTCAGGAAAAGAATGAGCACAAGTAAGATGAGACAGGTGAAGAAAGGTCTTAAACTAGGTGCTGAGGTTGTAAATCCTGAAAACATTGAGCAAGTTAAAGAATTTTATAAATTGCTTTACTACCTATATAAATACAAAGTTAAGAAGCCACTACCCGAATGGTCATTTTTTAAAAACTTTTATGAGCAATCGAAAGAGGGAAACCTTGGAGCTATAAAATTGATAAAATATAAAGATAAGATTATCGGGGGAATATTATCTCCTGTAACACAGGGAAAAGTGATTTATGAATGGTACATCTGCGGAATGGACAGAGAATACAAAAATTTATATCCCAGCGTTCTCGCAACATGGGCTGCCATTGATTATGCAATGAAAAACGATCTGAAAGTTTTTGACTTTATGGGTGTGGGCGTTCCTGACAAAGATTATGGTGTAAGAGAGTTCAAATCAAAATTCGGAGGCGAGATGGTTAACTATGGTCGCTTTGGTCGCATCAATAACAAGTTTCTCTATGCAATTACCGAGGTTGGATTTAATATGCTGGCCTGGCTGAAGAAGATATGACTCACCCCATTCCCCTCTCTAACTTTGTTAAAGAGGGGTGATGCAGCAGTACAAATCAAAAAATATGTTACTACTCAGCAGGGTTATGTAATTGATATTCAATAGCCCCGTGCTTTAGCGCGGGGGTAAAAAGTAAAAAAGTATTGCAGTTTTGGCAAAATTTTTGACAGCGTAGCCAAAAATTGTGACAAAACATATTAATAATTAAGTAGTTAGGTTTTTCATAGACTGCTGAGTAGTAACAAAAATATAGATAGAATTATTGTAAAATATGGATTTTCATTTTTTATAAAAGATAAATTGAAGCAGACTGTAACTCCCCATCTTTACCTTTGGTAGAGGGGTTCCGATAGTGATCGGAAGGGGGGTGAGTCTGGAAATTGGATATAATAAAAAAAAGGTTCTACTACCATTTTAGTGAGTAAATATAATTTTTCAGTCTATTTAAA
>JAOZLR010000364.1 GCA_029934735.1 Bacteroidales bacterium | reverse complement strand
ATTTCCTTGTTCTGCAGCTTCATTAAACCAGTAAAGTGCTTGCTTTTTATCTGTTAGTGTTCCGTCTCCTGTATAATATATTAATCCCAAAATGTATTGAGCTTTAGCATTTCTTTGTTCTGCACTCTTTTTAAACCAGTAAAATGCTTGCTCTTTGTCAATATTTGTTCCTTCTCCACTATAATACATTGCACCTAATTTGTAGTATGCTTCAGTATATTCTTGTTCTGCACTTTTCTCATACCAATAGAATGCTTTCTTTTTATCAATTTGTGTCCCGTCTCCTCTATTGTATATTCCACCCAAATTGTATTGTGCTTCAGCATTTCCTTGTTCTGCAGCTTTTTGAACTTCAGAAAAAGAGTTTTGTGAAAAAAGAGATAAGCTATATACAATAGCAATTAAAGCAATTAGTAATATTTTTACATTCATAATTATATTATTTTGCTATTCACATCAATATTTGGGTATTTAAAAACAAAAGTAATCATAATTCTAAAAACTATAAAATTAATAAAAACCTGCATTTACTAATTGAACTTACGAAGGTAGTATTTATGTTCTACTAATAAATTTTATTACACTATTCATAAAATCTTTAGGGTTTTCCATATGAATGGAGTGTGATGCTTTTGAAATTGTTATTGTTTGTGCCCGGGCAACAGGTTTGAACAGTTCTGCCGTTTCTGATGATGGAAACAGCATATCTTCTTCCCCGTAAATAATTAAAGCAGGCGACTTAATCCTATTTATTTCTGAAATACAATCAAACGCAGAAATAGCCTTAACCTGATTCTCAAATGAAGTGTCTGACTGTGGATAGGGATAATCAACTGCCATAGTTAATGCCTGAGTCAGCATCTCCTTATCCTCAAAAAATTCAGATGAAAAAATCCAGTAAAAAACATTTCTAAACCACAGATGTTTATCCATCCCTGCCTTCAAATATGAAACCCAATCATAAAACAGCTCTGTATTTCGGCCATTTATTTTCGGCGCAGTAGCCTCCAGCATAAGTTTGTCAACCATTTTGGGGTACCTGATTGCTAAATCCATAGCTATCATCCCTCCCATCGAATGGCCAAGTAGATAAACAGATGACAATTTTAAATGCCTCATTAATTTAACACAATCATCAGTCATTGTTTCAATAGTAATACCCGAATCATCTTTGGATGAGCGTCCCACTCCCCTGTTATCAAAAATTATAACTCGAAAATGTTTTGCAAATTTATCAATAACCGGCAACCAGCTTTGCGAATCGGAAGCCAAACCGGCAATTAATAATAATGGACTACCCTTACCATGTTCTTCAAAATAAATACTACTACTATCAAAATTTATTATTGCCATATTCCATGAAACTTTAAATTTTCAATCTGCAAGATACAACAATTATGTAAGTCCATATTTTTCCATAAACACAAAGGGTAAGTATTATTCAGATGCGCTGGACATTTAATAATTTGCCATATTTGCCAATCCTCATAGGATTCATGCATTTTTTAAGTGGTAATCCTGAAAGGATTTAACATGAATAGCCCTGTACGAAGTGCAGGGAAAAAATAATGAAATTAAAATCAAAGGTTTTCGCATCACTACAACCTTTGTTATTGCATTCCGGAGCTTTACTCCTACATTTGAAACTACACGAAGGTTTTATATAGATGCAATAAATTACGGAAATGACTAGAATGCAATTTGCGGCACATTCATTTTCTTGTGCTTCTTTTTTATTTGATTTATCAAACGATTATTAACTTTTTTACACAATCTATTTTAACAACTAAAATCCTTAGCTAGAACATCAAAACAATATTTAGCTAAAACAAATCCCACCAGATCAATCCAATTTGTATCTTTGCGACCAGACTAAAATCTAAATATGAAAACACTTATAGAATTTATAAACGAAGAGCAGGCTCATATCCCAAATGCATCAGGAGAATTTACCAGGCTGCTAAATGACATAACAATTGCTGCTAAGATTGTAAACCGTGAAATAAACAAGGCCGGATTGGGTGATATTATGGGATATGAAGGGAAGCAAAATATCCAGGGTGAAGATCAGAAGAAGCTGGATGTTTTTGCTAATGAGCAGTTTATTGAGGCTTTAAAACACGGCGGGCAGTGCTGTGCTATTGCATCCGAAGAGAATGATGAGCTTATTACATTCAGCAATAAACTTTCAAATAATGGTAAATATGTTGTTGCAATGGATCCTCTTGATGGCTCTTCAAATATTGAAGTGAATGTATCAATAGGTACTATTTTTTCTATTTTCAAAAGAAAATCGGAGCCGGGTAAACCGGGAACAAATGAAGATTTGTTACAACCGGGCAATCAGCTTGTTGCAGCGGGATATGTTATTTACGGTTCGTCCACAATGCTTGTCTATTCAACAGGTCATGGAGTTAACGGTTTTACGCTTGACACCTCTGTAGGACTGTTTCTGATGTCGCATCCGAATATGAAAATTCCTGAAGGCGGAAATATTTACTCTATAAACGAAGCCAACTACATCTATTTTCCTGAAGGTGTAAAAGAATATCTCAGATATTGCCGTGAAGATGACCCAAAAACAAACCGCCCATACATCACAAGATACATTGGTTCGCTGGTAGCCGACTTCCACAGAAATCTAATTAGAGGTGGCATTTATATGTATCCTGGAATACGAAAGAATCCTAATGGCAAGTTAAGGCTGCTATACGAAAATGTTCCTGTAGCTTTTCTCGCGGAACAAGCCGGCGGCAAGGCCTCCGATGGCTTCAGACGTATCCTTGATATTCAACCGGAAGAATTACATCAACGAACTCCATTTTTTGTCGGCTCGAAACATATGGTTGAGAAGGCGGAGTATTTTATGAAGTACTACTCAAAAGAATTTGCACCTGAGAAGTAGAAAGCTCAAATGACAAAACTCAAATTTCAAATAAATATCAAAACAGAAATTTCAAAGCTCAAAAAGCTACAATGATGTTTTAATAATTGGGATTTAATAAATTGTGATTTATTTGTCATTTGTTTATTGATGCTTGGAATTTGTCAGTACAGTCAGGTTGAGCGGAGTCGAAACCTGGTTGATAGTTAGAATAATACATTTTTCGACTACAATCCCTAAAAACACTATTTTTGCAAAGATTCTTATGAAACACTTTGTGATTTGAACAGTAATACTTTATCGGAAATATTTGAACAGGATGAAAAGACAGGACTTATTGTCAATCATCTTGAAAACTATTCTGCATCCAGATTGCAACTTGCCGGACTTGTGGGTTCATCACGTTCGATA
>JAOZLR010000363.1 GCA_029934735.1 Bacteroidales bacterium | reverse complement strand
AAACAATTCAAATATAAAATGGAGCCTGATCTGGACAAATCTCTGGATAGTGGGAGTAATTTATTTTGTAAGCTATATTGCCGAAGACCAGCTTTTCAAAACCCACTACTCAGCATGGATTTGGGGGATGGTACTAATTTTCTTTGGTGTATATTATTATTGGAAGCTCAGGCTCATCCATTTTCTCATTTTGGGTTTAGCACTTGGTCTGGGTGCCTGGCACTATGAGGCTGCTGAACACATGAATACTATCTTTACTCCCATAACTCTTTTTATCCACTTTGTTATATTAATTATTATCATTTTTATTACAAGACCTAAAACAATCAAAGCTGTCAAACTTGAAATTAATGCCCGAAATTTATTCAGGCTTGCTGCACAGCAAGTATTTGATGTATCAAACGGTTTTACTAACAGACCATACTCTGGTGGAAAAACGGATGCAGACAGAAATGAAATTCTTGGTTTGGCCAGGTATTTAACCGGGAAAGAAATTGTGATATATGATGCAGGTAAGGAAACGATTGCCTATGCTTTTTCAATGAATACAAGCCCCCTCGCTGACCCGCAATTGAATAAAGTCAGTTATTTGTCATTTGACCAGGATGGAAATATTTCTGTTCATATTTCTGAAGAGGATTATAAACAATATAGAAACAAACTTAGTTTCGATCAGCTCTGTGCCTCATTTATCAATATGTTTAAGCAATTTCTTGAGTACTATAAAGATGGTAATGAAGATCGAATTGTTACAGAAGTAAAATCAGTTTAAACAACAAAAAATTGAAATTATGAAAACTACTAACAAAAAAAACAGGTGGATCCTTCTGGCAGCTCTAATCATATGGAGTTGCTCTGGAATGGGTCAAAAATCAGTAAAGGATTCTGAAGTAGAGTATTATAGCCTTGAAATGGGCGGTATAATCTGTGGCTATTTCGAAACAACCAAAACACTTATGAGTGAAAATGAAAAGGAGTGGTTACAGGTAAACGATGAGGTGGTCATGAAGTTGACTGTTCTTGGCGAAGGTGTTGATATTTATATTCAAAATGAATACAAAGTTGATCCTGAAACAGAAAATTACTTTTACTGCAATCGGAACTATAACAATGGAGCGGTTGAATTGATTTCAACAACAGAAGTGAAAGACGGTAAAGCATATTTCACTTCCAACCAGGAAATTGAGACTAAGGAATTTGACTTATCTGATGGGGTACTTTTAGAATCAACTTATGAAGTCAATCATTTAATTAAAGATTTTATTGTTGGTAACGAAAAAGAGAAAACGTATAAGGTCTTTGATAATTTCAGGGGACAGATTGTAGAAAAATCATACACCTTTATCCAGGAGGAAGAACTTGAGGTTAATGGGACTTCATATCTTACAATATTATTGAAGGAAATTGATCATAGCATCGGCACTCAGATTAATTACTGGATAGATGTTCCAAGCGGTGATGTGGTAAAATTTACCTATTCAGGCAGAACTATTTGTAAATCGGATGCTTCTGTTAAAAAGAAAATTCAAACGGCCGACTTTGATGATGTGATCTTTGCCAAAGTAGATAAAGTGATTCCCAATGTTCCGGAAATTACCTACATGAAAGTTGAAGCCAAAATCAAAAGTGATGGAACCTGGATTACAGAGGAATCTCTTAATTTCCCCGGACAAAAATTTACAGGTACTGTCGAGGATAATTTGGCTGATGGAATTTTTGAAATCGAATCTATACGCTATGATGGAAGCAATGCCCCGGCTTTTCCATATGATTACACAATAGCAGACTCATTGCAAAAATACCTGGAACCTGAAAGTTTAATTGAATCGAATCATCCTGATATAGTTCAGGAAGCCAAAGAAATAACCAGAGAAGCTAAAGGTTCATGGGAAGCAGCCATTAGCCTAAGCAAATGGGTGTCTGATAATATTCAGGGGGCCATTCCTGGAGGCACTTCAGCCATAAACACTTATAAAACAAGATTGGGAGAATGTGGCTCTCATTCGAGGTTACTGACGGCTTTTTGCAGAGCAGTAGGAATTCCCGCGAGGCTTTCCATCGGGTGTATGTACACTACTTATTATCATGGTAGTTTTGGTCAGCATGCCTGGACGGAGGTATTTATGGGAGATGCCGGATGGATTGCTGTAGACGCCACTGCTGAAGAAATTGATTTTGTGGATGCAGGACATATTAGGTTAGGAGAGTTGAACAGTTTCTTGCCTGTTGAAATGAAAATACTGGAGTATAAAATTGGAGGTCAGGAAATGAGTGAGGTAGATAATATAGTGCCGGACAAGTATACCGACCTGGTTGGTAAATATTCCATTATTGAATACAATAAAATTTTTGAAATTCTTTATACAGAGGGCTCTCTTGCTGTTGATATCCCTGGCAAAACTGTACTTGCTTTACATGATGCTGATGAGAATGGATTGTATTATCCTACAGCTACACGACAAGTTAACTTTCGTTTCGAAAGAGATGACAATGGAGATGTTGAAGCCATGTGGTTGCAACAAACAATGCCGGTTTCAAAAAAAGCTGAACAAGATCCAATTCCTGAAAATACACCTGATGACTTAAAGCCATTTTTGGGCGAATATTCATTTGTAGCCGCAAATATTGAAATTAAAGTTTCGAATAATAATGGTGAACTTTATATGAGTGATCCATATACAAAAACAGATACGAAGTTGGAATGGGACGAAGAAACAGGAAAATGGAAATTGGCCATTTCAAACAACGAAGTCTCTTTTGAAAAGGATGAAGACGGAATTGTGAACCAGCTGACTTATTATCAAAATATATATCTGCACAAGGGTGTTCTAGTGAGCAATTTTGTGGAAGAAACCATTAATGAATCAGGAATTGATGAGGGAATAAAAAAATATTTTGAATTAAAAAATGCGAATAGCGAAAATTGCATTTTTAATGAGTTGGCCTTGAACAACCTGGGTTATAAATTACTTTCCTCTGATAAAAAGACTGAAGCCATTGAAGTTTTTAAACTGAATGCCAAAGAATATCCCGAATCGTGGAATGTTTACGATAGCCTGGGTGAGGTATATATGAAAAACGGGGATAAAAAACAGGCGATTAAAAATTATAAAAAATCGATTAAGTTAAATCCTGAAAATTCGGGTGGCGAAGAAATGCTGGCCAAACTAAAAAGTGAATAACGCTAACTAAAATCTTAATGTCATGAAATACAAAGTTCATAAATTCGAAATTAACATGGCCAACGACCAGGCCAGACTGGAACAATTTTTAAATAGCCTGAAAGGTGAAGTTGTTTCCATTA
>JAOZLR010000362.1 GCA_029934735.1 Bacteroidales bacterium | reverse complement strand
GCTGTCAATTAAAGGTTGTGCACAATGACTGCCTGTTCTGACTGCAATTCCGAGTTTATCAAGTATTGTTCCTGCATCATACTGATGGATGCCGTCTAACAGGAAAGAGATTACTCCCGATTTGTTACTTGCTGTTCCATAGCTTTTTAATCCTTCAATTAATGATAGTTTTTCTATCGCATATTTTAAAAGTTCCTCTTCATAATCATAAATTATATCAAGACCTGTGGCAGAAAGATAATTTAAAGCAGCCTGAAGTCCGATTACCCCACCAACATTGGGAGTGCCTGCTTCGAATTTAAATGGCAGTTCATTGAAGGTTGTCTTTTTAAAAGTTACATTTTTTATCATTTCACCACCGGTTTGATAAGGCGGCATTTTTTCCAGCCATTTCTCTTTTCCGTATAAAACACCAACTCCCATAGGCCCGTAAATTTTATGACCTGAGAAACAATAAAAATCACAATCCAACTCCGTTACATCAATTTTTTTGTGGACAATTCCCTGTGCACCGTCAATCATAACCGGAATATTATGCTTATGCGAAATCTTAATTATCTTTTTTACAGGGTTGATAGTTCCAAGTACATTAGATATGTGAGAAACAGAAACAATCTTAGTTTTTTCGCTAATAAGGTTTTCAAAGTCTTCAATTATCAGGTTGCCAGTCTCATCCATTGGGATTATTTTCAGCTTTGCCCCTTTTTCTTCACAAACCATTTGCCAGGGGACTATGTTGGCATGATGCTCCATCACTGAAATGATAATCTCATCTCCCTCGTTGATGAAGTTTTTGCTGAATGAATAAGCTATAAGGTTGATTGATTCCGTAGTTCCTTTTGTGAAAATAATTTCGTGAGAATGAGCAGCATTGATGAATTTTTGAATAGAAATTCTTGCATTTTCAAATGCATCGGTAGCCTCCTGACTGAGAAAATGTACACCACGGTGCACATTGCTGTTTATGGAATTGTAGTACGTCACAATGGAATCTGTAACGACTTCAGGTTTTAGTGTTGTTGCTGCATTATCAAAATAAATAAGTGGTCTTCCATTTATATTTTGATTTAGCGCCGGGAAGTCTGAACGTATTTTATTTAATGTGCTTTCTTTCATTCTTAATCACCAATGAATATTACAAAGGTACAATTTAAATTTTCGAAACGTCAATTTTAAACTCGTAAGTATTTTCCTGATCTTTACACTGCAATACGCACTGGTCGCATATTGCAAGTTCACCACGTAATCGTTTCTTGACGAGATCATCAATGCTTTCCCTTAATGTATCAACGGAAATTTTATTTATAACCTCTGCGGCAAAAGCGTAAAGAAGTAAAAGTCGGGCATCATAATCGCCAATTCCCCGTGATTTAATATAAAACAGAGCCTCCTCATCAAGCTGGCCAATTGTTGCTCCGTGGTTGCATTTTACATCATCTGCATATATTTCAAGAAATGGCTTTGTATATACTGTTGCCTTATCAGTAAGTTGTACATTGCGGTTTGTCTGTGAGGCATTTGTATGCTGCGAGTCTTTTCTGACAAGGATATGCCCGTTGAATACTGCTGTTGCGTTATCATCAATAATTCCTTTGAAAAGCTCATCACTATTGCAATTTGCTTTAGCATGGTCAACAAACACCTGATTGTCGATATGCTGTTCTTTATCAACAAGGTAGACTCCGAAAACATTTGCTTCTCCATCTTCACCGTTAAGTACAACGTTAATCTTATTTCGTATCAGGCCTCCGTTCAGCGTTATGGCATTAGTTGTTAGTTTACTGCCCGACTCCTGATGAAAGTATGTAGTGTTAATAAGGGTAGTGCTATCATTAAGGTTCTGGAGTTTGTAGTGATCAACCTCAGCTCCTTCATCAATAAAAACTTCGGTAACTGTATTTGTGAAGCTACGACTGTAATTATATGAGTCGTCACAATGAAGAATTGTGAGCTTAGCATTCTTCCCCACAATTATCAGGTTTCTGTTTTGAATAAACAAGTCGTCCTCTTTATCAAGGATGTTAACCATCTGAATAGTCTTGTATGTCTTAACATTATCCGGTACATAGATAAAAATTCCGTCTTGCGAAAATGCCGTGTTTAACGCTATTAGACCATTTTCTTCAATGTTTGTATATTTGTTATAATGCTTTTGAACAAGTTCAGGATATTCCTTAATTGCCTGGGCAAGACTTCCTATGATGGTGCCGTTTGGAAGCGTAATGAGATGTTTATCTTCTGACAAATACCAGCCATTGTACAATGCAATTGTTTGAGTGTCAAAATTATGAATGTTGCATTGAAAAATTTTATTAAAATCAGTCTTTTCATCTACAGCCGAGAACTGAATATTATAATTGTGAGTAAAGACGTCCTTTAGATTTGTGTTTCGCCAGGCTTCCATTTTTTTACCAGGGAATCCAACTTTTTTAAACTGCTTAAAAGCAACATCCCTCTCTTCTGACATCCTGGTTGTATCATTTGCTCCAATTTGTGCCCGGTTTTGCTCAAAAAGTGAACCTACCTTCTCTTTGAATATTATATCGTTATATTTTGTTTCCATTAATTCGGGCTTTCATCTTTTATCCATTCGTATCCTTTCTCTTCAAGCATTAGAGCAAGCTCTTTGCCTCCTGATTTTACAATTTTTCCATCGAAGAGTATATGTACAAAATCAGGCACAATATAATCCAGCAATCTTTGATAGTGCGTTATGACAATGGTTGCATTATCTTTTGTTTTTAGTTTATTCACTCCGTTTGCAACAATTTTTAAAGCATCAATGTCAAGTCCTGAGTCCGTTTCATCAAGTATTGCAAGCTCAGGCTCCAACATAGCCATCTGGAAAATTTCATTCTTCTTTTTTTCACCACCTGAGAAGCCTTCATTTACAGACCTGTTTGTGAGTTTTGAATGTATTTCAACCAATTGTTGTTTTTCCTTCATCAATTTCAGAAATTCACCTGCTGACATAGGGTCAAGACCTTTGTATTTACGGTGTTCATTTATGGCTGTGCGCATAAAATTTGTCATACTAACCCCTGGTATTTCTACAGGATACTGAAACCCCAGAAAAATACCCTCCTGTGCCCGCTCTTCCGGAGGCATGTCAAAAAGATTTTTCTCCTTAAAAATAATTTCACCCTTATCTACATGATATCCGGGCTTTCCGGCAATTATATTTGCCAGAGTACTTTTTCCGGTACCATTCGGTCCCATGATAGCATGAACTTCACCTTTATTCACTTTGAGATTCAAACCCTGAAGAATCTCTTTTCCGTTTATTGATACGTGTAGGTTTTTTATTTT
>JAOZLR010000361.1 GCA_029934735.1 Bacteroidales bacterium | reverse complement strand
AATGCCACGCTGATACCTTATCTGAGGATAGCCTGCGAGCTTACCTCTTTTGAATCTTACCTGGTTACTTTTGCCTTTTACATCTCCTATTTTGTAATGGCATTGCCATCTTCAAAAGTTTTGGAAAAAACAGGTTTCAAAAACGGAATGTCTCTTGGTCTTGTGATTATGGCGGTTGGTGCGCTTATCTTTGTTCCGGCTGCGATGTCAAGAACCTACTGGTGGTTTCTTTTGGGATTGTTTGTTCAGGGAACAGGCCTAGCAATTCTGCAAACAGCCTCAAATCCATATGTTACAATCCTTGGCCCTATTGAAAGTGCTGCAAAACGAATAAGCATAATGGGTGTGGCAAATAAGTTTGCCGGAATTCTTAGCCCCATAATTCTTGGAGCGATAGTCCTGGATGGAATTGATAAGATTACAGAACAGATTGCTACAATGGATGCGGTTGCCAAAGCAGCTGAGTTGGATATCCTATCTTCAAAAGTAATAATGCCCTATGTGGTAATGGCTGTTGTTTTGGGATTGCTGGCAGTTATGATACGCTATTCTGCGCTTCCTGATATCAATACTGAAGAAGAAGATGAAGGTGAAGGTGATGAAGTGAAAAGAACCAGTATTTTTCAGTTCACATATTTATGGCTCGGTGTTGTAACAATTTTTGTTTATGTAGGTGCTGAGGTGGTTGCTGTTGATACACTTATAGCTTATGGTAACTCCCTTGGTTTTGATTTGGCTGAAGCTAAGTTCTTCTCCTCCTTTACTCTTGCAGGAATGATCGTAGGATATTTTGTAGGTATATTTACAATACCCAAATATATTTCGCAGCAGAAGGCGCTGGCATTCTTTGCAATTCTTGGGGTGCTTTTTACAATATTAGCAACTATTACGGATGGATATGCTTCAATTTTGTTTATTGCTGCACTTGGATTTGCAAACTCAATAATGTGGCCTGCTATATGGCCTCTAGCCATCGACGGGTTGGGTGCATTTATTAAGAAAGGATCAGCTTTGCTGGTTATGGCTATAGCAGGAGGTGCATTAATTCCGTTGATTTATGGCTATTTGTCAGGACTCGACTCAGTAGGAGGCAAGCAGGCTTACTGGATATTGGTTCCCTGCTACATGTTTATTCTGTTTTTTGCAACTAAAGGACATAAGATTGGGAAAAGAGTTTAATGAAAAGAATTTATAAATCGGATAAAAAACAATAAAATATGAACCCAACACTTTTAATTCTGGCGGCCGGAATGGGAAGCCGTTACGGAGGGCTTAAACAGGTTGATCCTGTTGGGCCAAACGGAGAATCAATAATTGACTATTCTATCTATGATGCAATAAGAGCAGGTTACGGAAAGGTTGTTTTTGTGATTAGAGAAAGTTTTGCCGATGCTTTTAAAGAGAGTTTCAACAGCAAGTTAGCCGGAAAAATTGATGTGGAATATGTCTTTCAGGAGATTGATAATGTGCCCGAAGGAATTGAAGTGTCTGATGAACGAACAAAGCCATGGGGGACAGGCCATGCTGTGCTTGTTGCCAAAAATAATATTAAGGAGCCTTTTGTGGTTATTAATGCCGATGACTTTTACGGGCCTTCTGCCTACCAGATGATCGCAGACTATATGAACGAGGCTGATGTAAATGAGCCTCCTCCTAATTTTTGCATGGTTGGATATAAACTAAAATATACGCTGTCTGAAAATGGCTATGTCTCTCGTGGTGTCTGCGAAACCGATGAGCAGAGCTTTTTGAAAACAGTTGTTGAACGGACTAGTATCGAAAGGATAAACAACAAAATTATAACCAAACTGAATGATGGTTCTGACATGGAGCTTACCGGAGATGAAGATGTTTCGATGAATATCTGGGGATTTACTCCTTCATATTTTGATTTTCTTGAAGAGGCTTTCGGAATGTTTATTTTGGAAAATTCAGCCAATCCAAAAGCAGAATTTTATATTCCCACAGTTGTGAACGACCTGATTGAAGGAGATAAGATAAATATGAAAGTCCTTGAATCAAAAGATAAGTGGTTTGGTGTTACATATAAAGAAGATAAGGATGACGCTGTTAGGGATATTGCAGAATTGATAAAGCAGGGTGTTTATCCTGAGAAACTTTGGTAATGCTAAATAACAAGCATGGATGGTGAAATAACAAGCGTGGATGGTTAAATGACAAGCGTGAACGCTTGTCACATTGAATGAGCAAGCGTCCACGCTTGCCTTATTAAAATAATCGTTTATGCCAAAAATATTGAATTGTGGAAAAATTAAGAAACATTGTTAACCGTTTTCCTGACATAAAAAATGTGATAAGCATTACACCTTTTGGTTCGGGACATATTAACGATACCTACAAGGTTGAAACTTTAAACGAAAATTATATCCTGCAGCGTGTTAATCATCACATTTTTAAAAATGTTGCAGGGTTGACTGATAACATTGTTAAAGTTACCGGATTTATTGCAGAAAAGCTGAAAAATGTTGATTCAGAAATGCAGGTTTTACAAATCTACAAAAGCTCAACAGGGAAATATTATGTTAATGATGATGAGGGAAACTTCTGGAGGTTGTTGAGTTTTATAGAAGGAAGCCGGAGTTACGACCTTGTTGAGAATGATAGCCTTGCTTACACAGGCGGAAAGGCTTACGGCTGGTTTGTCAGGATGCTTTCCGATTTTAAGGTTAACACTCTTGTTGATACAATTCCTGACTTTCATAATATTGATTTCAGGCTTGATAATTTCAGAAAAGCTGTTAAAGCCGATCCTGCCGGAAGGGTAGGGGCTATTCCCGATGAAATAAAGTTTGTTGAAGAGAGAGCTGATGATATGAGGAAGATATTAATCCTGGGGAGCGAGAATGAAATCCCGTTGAGAGTTACTCACAATGACACTAAGATTAATAATGTCCTGTTTAATGATGCAGGGGAAGCCATTTGTGTTATTGACCTTGATACTGTGATGCCTGGATATATCCACTACGATTTTGGTGATGCTATCAGAACCTTTACAAATACAGCCAACGAAGATGAAAAAGACCTTAGTAAAGTTTCGATGAATATTGAATATTACAAAGCGTTTGCAAAGGGATTTCTGTCAGAAACGAAATCAGTATTGTCAGAAATTGAAGTAAAATATCTCCCTTTTTCAGCCCGCCTGATGACATACATTATCGGGTTGCGTTTTCTTACCGATTATATTGAAGGCGATGTATATTACAAAACCAAATACCCCGAGCACAATTTAACACGAGCCAAAGTACAGTTTCGTTTGGTCGAGAGTATGGAGAAGCAGTTTGGTGAAATGGAAG
>JAOZLR010000360.1 GCA_029934735.1 Bacteroidales bacterium | reverse complement strand
TATTGATTTGAGTATTTATCCACTCCCCATTATTAACGATATCACCATATACATTTACGTATAAAACGTAATTAGAATTTTGTATCAATCCGTTATTTGTCAACAGATCATTTACGGTTATGGTGCTGTTTACACTAGTCCTTGTTTGCAGAGTATCTTCAACAACAGTATTGCCATTAAAAACAACTCCATTATTATTAATTCTGACAATTCCTTTAAGGGTGGCATCTTCACTTGTAATATCCTGCAAATAGGCATTGTTGTGCATATACAAATCATGGCCATTGGCATTCAATGTACCATTGTACAAATACCCACCAACAATTGAAAGATTATAGTTTTGCGCCGAAGGCAAATTGAGGTTTCCTCCTCCAAGGTCAATCATAGTTGATTCGAAAAATAAGTCAGATGCTGCTATAATTGCAGATGAGTTATCCTGGTCGGTGAGATATAGCATCGAAAATGTATTCTGGTTGAGGCAGCTCATTTCCTGATCTGAGGTTCCTGACAAGTTTACTTGTCTGTTTATCCATATACCGTTATTAATTAAATTCCCATAACAATTTATGGTAAAATAATAATTGGAATTTTGAATGGTTCCGTTATTTGTAATGTTGTCAACCACAATTAACGTGCGGTTCTCATTTGTCCGGTTGATCAATGTTCCGTTATTTATGATTTCCCCATAGAAATACACTGAATTATTTTCATAGATAATACAAGTTCCCTCCAGCGTAAGATCGTGAAAATCGCCACTGGAAAGTACTGCCCCGGCGTCCATTGTAAGTGTATTATCATTTCCCGTCAACACCATATTGTGAATATTGGAACCGTGCAATGTAAGGGATATTCCTCCTGCCGGCAGTATTAATTCGCTACCATTGAAATAAATAGCAGTAGCGCCAAAAACAAGATCAGTAGCAGCCTCCACAGGGCTGGTATTGTCAGTATCATTAAAATCATGGCCTGCAAATTCAAGACCCGAGCCACAGGTAAGATACTGTTTGTTTGTACCATTCAGATAGGTGCTGTATGGAGTCCAAATACCATTGTTCACAATGTCGCCACTGATATAAACAGTTAAATGATAGTTTGAAGAATTCACTGTCCCGTTGTTAGTGAAATCTCCAGCTATTGTTAATGTGCGATGTTCGTTTGTCCGGTTAATCAAAGTTCCATTATTTACAATAGTACCATTCAAAGTTGCATCATTTTCATAAATCGTAACAGTGCCATCCAAGGTTGCATCATAAATATCTGTGAGGGAATATATAACAGCACCGCCATCCATAAACAGTGTTCCGTCATTAAATTCATAAGCACCATCATTAAGACTTCCCCCGTGCAGGGTTAATGTTGAAGCACTACCAGAAGGAAAAACCATTGTTCCTCCGTTCATACTAAAATTAGTACCAGTACATTCAATATCAGTTTGAGCTTCTAGATTGAAGTTTAAGTCGGAATGATAAATGGAACTACAGTTAAAAGTGAATCCCGCAGCACAAGAAATATACTGTGTAGATGTACCGCTAAAGTTAAGCTGTTGGTTGCTTACAACACCAGCATTGGAAAAATTCCCTTTTACATATAAGGTAAACTGGTAATTTGAATTTGTAATAGCACCATTATTGATCACATTTCCCAATGCAGTCAATGAGCGATGTTCATTACTCCGGTTTTTGAGGGTTGCCCCTGCATTCACTGTAAGGTCATTGCACTGATAGCCATTATTGTAAACAATAACAGCTCCCGGCCCTGTAATAATTACATCATCTGTTGCAGTTGGAATTGCGGCCTCCTCCCAGGTCGCAGTATTGTCCCAATTACCACCGGCCGTTGTGGAATGGAAAACAACAGCATAAGTTGACAAAACACCCAACATTAAAAAAGCTATCAGGCTTGTTCTGATTAATTTGTAATAATTTTTCATGATACTGTTTTTTATGTTTATAATTTATTGTGATTTTCAAGGCTTTTCAAAATGTATTGTTTGCGCTGGTCTTCAATTGGGACAATGTCGCCATTCATCAGTTCAATATTTACATTCTGGCCAGCAGTAATTTTTACAATAAAATTCATATTAATAATATGATCATTATGTATCCTGATAAATGAAAAGTCTTTCAGTTGATTTTCAATTTGATCTATATTTTCGTTTATCACTGAATGGTTCATATTTGTTAAATATGCCGTTGTATTTCCCTGTCCTGCTTCAAACCTGACTATTTCACGGCTTTTAAAAAACCAGACCCTGCTTTTAGTGTGAATCTTAATTTTATGCTTTGATTCATAATTCTCAATAATGTCTTTCAGAATAGGATTCCTTTCAAGCGATAACAAGTCCATATCAGAATTAAACAGGATATGCTTCTTGTTTGCAATAATAAATTTTTCAAGCTCTTCCTGAATTTCGTTATTGTCTATGATAATGATCTTATCCATTAAGTTCTTTATTCTTTAAAAAGTTGTGCTAAGATAATGTCTGAATGATGGATTTGCAGCGGCAAATTATTATTCGCCGGGATTGAGTTATTATTCGTGATGAAAAATCGATTAAAATGTCAATTCCTTTAAATTCACGAATAATAACTCACGGGCTTGTCTATTTCTGAATGATTAATTTCTTAATTGTTTCATTTAGACTCATTCTCTCTATTATCAACGCAGAAGAATCATTTTTTTAGTTTGTGAATATTCCCCAACTGTTAACTTGTAATAATAAATACCGGCTGGTAATCCTTCTGCATTAAACTCAACTTCGTAATTTCCGGGAAGCTGTTTTTGATTTAA
The DNA here is from genome assembly GCA_029934735.1 of Bacteroidales bacterium. Classification (GTDB taxonomy): domain Bacteria; phylum Bacteroidota; class Bacteroidia; order Bacteroidales; family JAADJA01; genus JAADJA01. Next base: position 525 of record JAOZLR010000360.1, on the reverse strand, counting down.
AATTAGGGCTACTTCTTTCCCATTTATATCAAGCACTTTTAGGTTTACATCACTATTAACTTTTATCTCATAACTAATAACCGTTAACCTATCAAACGGATTGGGATAGTTTTGACATAAAGCAATCTCTTCAGGAATAATTGAGTATAAATCATCTACACCAATATACAATCCAAGAAATGCTCCCCAGGTTCGGTTAGCATTATAGCCTATATTGTTATATTCTGTTGCAAATCCCTGGTATATAACCAATACCTGATCTTCGGGTCCGTGAGCAAGTGAAGGATAAGACTGCATTCCAAACTGATCTGCTATTGTGTAAGTATCTGTAACGTTACCTGAAAGGTCAACCTCTGCAGCTTTCAGATTCAGTTCATCACCTTTATCAAACCAGGCAATAATGAATTGTTCTCCATCAAAAACCACATCAGGTAACTGCTGGTAATCAGGTTCAGTTGTGATAGGAATGCCCGATTCATCCAAAACAGTTCCATCAGTTGAAACTCTTGCGCCATAAATATCATC
>JAOZLR010000359.1 GCA_029934735.1 Bacteroidales bacterium | reverse complement strand
GTTCTTTTCCCATTTTCCACTTTGTACAGCACCACATTATCCTCCAGGGGATTGGCCCGTACAACATAATAATTGTCAGCATCAATGAAACGCCAGACAAAACCACCACCCTGATCCATTTTTCCTTTAACGCCCTTCATCTTAACTGTTAACTCTACATTTTTAGCTTTAAATCCATCGAATACAATTTCATTGAAATGATAATTTGGATTATCTTCTGATAATTGGGCTAAAACTTTATTTTCAACGTCATCCACAATTTTCCATTCTGTACTCTCTCCTTTTCCTGTGAAATACTGCGACCAGCCAGCAGGAATTTTCCCCACTTCATAATTAGTGAATGTAAAAGTTGTGTCTGTAAGTGGAGGTGAGACAAGCAAACTGGATTCACTTCTCTTTTCGCTTGTTGAATTTGTGCTTTTGGTTTTTGCCTGATTGCAACCAAAGAGTAAAAAAATACTTACTGAAATAATGCTTAATGTTCTCATCTTATTAATTATTTAATGGTTTAATTGTCAATTATTTAATGGTTTAATTATGTAATTATTTAATGTTATACTATAATATCATTTTCCTATTGTATCATTACATAATTTCCCTATTGTATCATTACCAAATCAATACTCTAAAAAATACTGCACAAATTTATTTTCTGATTTTTTCAGTTGCTCCACAGTTCCTGTCTCTTCAATTTTTCCTTCGTCCATTACTACAATCTTATCAGCTATAGCAAAGGCCTCTTTATGGTCGTGTGTAACATAGATAATAGTGAGATCAATCCCAAGTGTTCCGGACTGTTTCAACCTTCTGATGTGCTCCAGTATTTTGCGTTTTAGCTTAACATCTAGATTAGCAAGGGGCTCGTCCATCAGCAAAATTTTAGGTTTGAGAACCAAAGAGCGTGATATGGCTACCAATTGTTTTTGTCCACCCGACAGTTGATGTGGATATTTTTCGGCCTGTTCCTGTATGCCAAAAAAATCAAGCATCTTCAAAACAGTTTCCTTTACATTTTTTTCTTTTCGTTCAATTAAGCCAAAAGCGATATTTTTATAAACCGTAAAATGCGGCCAAAGGGCAAGATCCTGAAAAATAAAACCTATGTTCCGTTCGTAAGGCGGAATAAGAATTTGTCCGTCTTCCGTAACAGTCTTATCATCAATAACAATCGTCCCCTTCTCTGGAGTTTCAATACCTGCAATAAGACGTAATATGGTGGTTTTTCCACATCCGGATCCGCCGAGCAAACAACTTAGCCGGTTGGACTCAAAGTTTAAAGTGAAATCCTGAAGCACGGGTTTGTCCCCGTAAGAGAGTGTTATGTTATTAATGTCAATCATTGGCAAAACCATAATTTTTAATAAGAGGTTTCATTAAAAAGTAGAAACCAGAAATTATTAGCAAAGTAACAAAAAATACAATCAAAGTCATAGAACTCGTAAGAGATTGGGGTGCATTTGCCATTATGGTAAAAACTTTAATGGGCATAATCTCCGTACCAGGCGGATAAACCATTATGGTTGTTCCCAATTCTCCAAGACTAAAAATGAAGCTGATAATAAAGGCAGCAAACAGTGCAGGCATAATCAAGGGGATCAATATTTTTCGTAGCCGTGTGAAAGATGAGATGCCTTCAATTTGTGCGGCTTCATCCAATGAATTTGGGATTTGTCCAATAGCATTACCAATCAACTTGGATGATATAAATGAAAATTTTCCGGCAAGAGCAATCAATATGATAGCATAACTTGAATAAATAATATCCAGGCCGGGTTGATTATAGAATTTAATCAAACTAATACCGAGAATTGTTGAAGGAATGGCAAAAATGATTAGCAGTAACCAATCGAAAGACTTTATCGTTTTTGTTTCACTCTGATATGCAGAATAGTAGGCAGCAATGAATCCAATAAAAACTATAATCAGCGCAGCCGAAAATGCCAATCCTATAGAATTGGCAAAAGTGGGTAACAATAATTCAAATGCCTGTATAAATCTGGATGCCCCATTTTTAAATGACTGAACAAAGAGGATGATAAAAGGAAATACAACTGAAATGGAAAACCACCCAAACAGAAATAGCAAACTTAAAATGTTCCGGTTTTCTGTATTGTAATATTTGTTGCCGGTTCCTTTGCTTCCAATAGAGAGGAATGGTGCGCCTGCAATATTTTTTTTTTCAGTAAACAAAAGTAAAATACATATTACAATCAGTAAACCGGATTGTAAAATAGCAAGAGAATGGTTGTAGAATGCTGAGAATTGGGTGAATATTTCAGTAGTAAATAACTTTACTCCGAAAAACGCCGGAACGGAAAACTCTGAAATACTGAAAATAAATACGAGAACAAAAGAGGTAATTAGAGCCGGTTTTATCAAAGGTAATATAATCTTCAGAATCACTCTGCGAAAACTTGTAATCATAAAACCGGATTCTTCCAATTGCGCATCAATATTTGATAAAGCACTACCAGTTATAATCATTGATAACGGAGTAAAAATAGTAGTTAATACCAAAATTACTCCAATGTATGAAGATATTAAATTTGCGTTGTTAAAGAATATGAAAAAGAAGTCTTTCCAGGCAACCGCAAGAATATATGGAGATATGAACAAGGGGATTAGTAATAATAGTTTGAAAATATTGCGGAATTTTATATTGGTTTTGTAAAGCATAAAACCCAATATGGTTCCGAAAAATGTGGAGAGAAGAGCGATGAAAAATGCAATGATGCAACTTTTTGCCAGGAGTAAAAATATATCCTGGTTTAATAACTGTAAATTAGTGCCAAATGAACCGTCAGTAACAAATGCAGTACCGAGTGTATAGGCAACCGGAATTACTACAAAGAAAACAAAGGAAATATATACGATTGTGTATAACGGATGCCTTGCTAGTTTTCTGCCCATTCTTTCAGATAGTTTTGGATTTCTTCTAGTTTTTGTGAAGTTTTATCATAATCAATTTTCATTGGGTTAATATCATCCAAAGATGGAATATTTCCCGGAGTTTTCACTCCTTTATGCAGAGGCATCTGGGCGCAGGATTTTGCCAATTCTGCTTCGGTTTCTCTGCTTAACAGATAATCTGCCAGTTTTTTACCATTGACTGTATGAGGCGATTTTTTTATCAGGCATACTGTGTTAGGCATTATCAGACTGCCAATTCCCTGTTGGTCTAAAAAAATAACACCAATGTTTGCACCTTCTTTTAAGGCTTCAAAAGCATCATCAGTATCAGTCAGTCCACAGGCGACCTCTCCTTTTATTACGCGCTTTTTTACATCACCGTTGCTCGTGGCAATTACGACGTCATTAT
>JAOZLR010000358.1 GCA_029934735.1 Bacteroidales bacterium | reverse complement strand
TTTTCGTGTACAAAGGAAAACAATGAGAGTGTAATAAAAAACGAAGCAAACGACTGTCAGTCGTGCAAAGCCGGAATAGAGCTGGCCAACAAGATAAACAAATTCAAAGAACGGCTTGCTTATGCCCGTGAAAACGTTTATAAAGACGGTGACGAGATGACCAAAGAGGAGGCAATAGAGAATATGGAACTTCTTATCAATGCCTCACACGGATTTCCGGGTGAAGAGTATAAACAGATTACTATTGATACCGTAGAATTCACTTTACCATTAAATCCACAGGGAATGGTGAGTGCAACTGATGTTGCAACTAGTTATGAGAATATGCAATTACAGGTGAAAGATGTTTTCGATAATGTTGATTATCAGGAAAAGCATATTGTATCTGTAATTTTAAATGAAGGTGATGGTAATGTTGTACAGGTTATAACAACAACAGGAGATAAAGAACCCGATCCGGGAAACGGACCTTTCCAGGATTGCTGGTGGTATGGCGAAGATATGGGAATGTGCGATGGCACCTATGCCGGAGAAAGAGACGGAGGAGATGAAATTGCCGACGAATTGTTTGAAAACCGGCCATCAATAGTATGTCCCGAGGGTTATCACGTTGTTATAGGAATTGATTATTCAAATGAATTTACTGGAAACGATACTCAGTCTTCCGGATATATTTTTTATATGGAAAAAAGTTATAATTCGAGCTTTACAGATCCGGAGAAACAGTTAATAGCTTACGAAATGAACTACTGGTACAACAAGGAATATGAATTCCTGTTTTCAATTCTTCCTGTATACGAAAACAAACCAAGCAACTGGTTAATGGCAAGTATCAAAATTGACGGTAATGAACATTATAATTATCCAGTTAAAAGATGGATAAATCATAAAAACTATATTAGTTACGGGCTTGCATATTGCGTACAGGATGAAGTTTTGGCTCCTCCCTTTAATCCGTAAATCTTATAAGAGATACGGATATTAGCCCCATATCTCTGTTTAAAACATACATATATGAAAAAAATATTCTTTGCAGTAGTAATATTTTCGATAACTTTTATCGAACCCTCAATTGCCCAAATGGGTCAAACTTTGCTTTGGGGCGATTCGATGTTTGTCGCTCCTATTTATGGAATAATAGACAATAATAATAATATTGTTATATGTGGAAGCGATGCAAACGCGCCTCAACAAGCCTATTTGATTAAAATTAAGGATAATGAAATTAACAATTTATATTTTCATCCTTATATTAGTGACACAAATGGAACATATTATCTTAATGTAATACAACTGAGCAATTACAATTATTTGTGTATAGGATGTGAATATTCGGGTGATGAAAATATAAAAAGCAAAATTATTGTCACGGTACTTGACACGAATATGAATCTGGTAAACGAGAATACCTTTTATTTACCTCCGGATTACAGCAGAGGTTATTTTTTTGAGCCTATACTTGAGGAAGGAGATACCGTTTTGTATGCTTTTTCTGCAAAAATTCCGTATGCATACGGAGACAAAGAATACGATCTGGGGTTTATTAGAGTCACACCATTGGGCGATACCATAGAAAGCAAATACTATCATTATGATTTCAATCCGCTGGGGGGAGCGGTAAAAGTCTATGATTTCAAAAAAATGCCCGATAGTGACAAGTATTTTGTTTTATGCGATTTTGATCATCCACAGACAAATGACTATTGGACTTTTATAATAAATCCGGATTTAAGTATTGATACAATGTATGGTTACGGTACAATTTTCGGACTTAATACTAATGGGAGAAGACGTGTCGGCTTTTGGAAAAACAACAAGATGCTAATAGGAGGAGATTATTTTACATTTAGCAGCAATGACATTGCATTATTTGTGGGAATTATTGATTTATATGGAAATGTAATTGACTATACAATACTTGAACAGATTGGAATAGATGAATTATCAGCGACTACGAATCCAATAGCAGGTGCTAATGACAGCACCATATACGTAGTTGGGTATGATATGTGTTATACGTGCAATCCAATAACCGATGTTGCAATTTTGGAAGTATATACGGTAAATTCAGCACTTGACGTTTTGGGTTATAATGTGATAGCCGATGACGGATTTTACAGGGCAAGCGGGGTGCTTACAAATGATGACGGCGACCTGATTGTTTACGGAACTAAAAACGTTGGCGACACTTTCAATTATAATCTTTTTGTTACTCAAATACCCCGTGCAGAACTCGGGCTAACGACCTCGGTTAAAGATATTGAGAAAAAACCTGGATTTCAGGCGTTTCCTAATCCGGCGACGGACAAGATAAACCTGTATGCAGGGTATGAAAACCTAAGCGATGGTGTGAGAATTATTCTGCGAACGGTTAACGGTAAAACGGTTTTGAACAAGCCCGTTTGCGGTAACGGTACAACAATCGAAATTGACATCTCATCACTTCCGGCAACAGTTTATATTTATCAAATCTTAAAAAACAATAATATCATTTCACAAGGTAAATTTATCAAACAATAAAAAACGAAATAACAATGAAAAAAGCAATAATAATAATCACGGCAATTATCTTATCAATAGGTTTACAGGCACAAGTAAATTATGATAATAATAGTGTTACGGGAACAAATGCCAGTTCACTCGGAACAGACAACACATCAAGCGGAGCACAAAGTTTCAGTTCGGGGAAAGAATGCGAATCAAGCGGAAATCAATCCACGGCAATGGGAAAGGGTTCGGTGGCAAGTAACTTTTCGGCGGTTTCACTCGGAGCGTATAACAATGCGAGCGGATATATGGGAATCGCCATCGGTTCTCGTTGTAATAGCGAAGCAACCGGTACAGTTACTCTGGGAAATAAAATCAGAGCCAAAGCGAGCTATAGTTTTGTAATAGGCAAGGGTATTACGGACTATTATATTGAAAATAATATTAGCAACAGTTTAATGATAGGTTTTGAAAGTAATATATCCACCCTGTTTGTAGGCCCTGGAAACGGAAACCCAAACAGTTTGGGCAAAGTAGGCATAGGTACAACCTCGCCCTCCAAACTGCTCGACGTATCCGGCACATTTAATGCAAACGGTGAAGCCACTTTTGGCAACAATGTTGACATAGCAGGCACTTTCAATGCAGACGGCATCGCCACATTCGGCAACAATGCCGATATAAGCGGAGACTTAACTGTTAACGGAATGGCGACTTTTAACAACGCATTAACAGTCAACAATAAAATCACCACCTCTCAGCTTCAAGTCACCTCCAACGCAGCCACAGGCAAAATCCTCCAGTCCGATGCCGACGGAAATGCAAGCTGGACCGAC
>JAOZLR010000357.1:1421-3323 GCA_029934735.1 Bacteroidales bacterium | reverse complement strand
GGAGCAATCCTCAATAAAAATAAAGCAAGAACGCCGAAAATAATATTTGGCAGCCATACAGCAAGAGCCGGGTTGAGATCACCATGGGTAGCAAAGACGGTTGAGATTTGCTGAAACAAAATAAACCCGAAAGTAAGGGCTATTCCCAGCCCGAGATGCATACCAATCCCACCCCGCACTTTTCTGCTCGATAGTGACACACCAATCATTGTAAGAATGATAGTAGCAAACGGAAAAGCAATCCTTTTTTGTTTATCAACTTCGTACTCCTTAATTTTTTCAGAGCCTTTCAGCTTCTCCTTTTCAATAAATGCCCTTAACTCAAAATAATTCAATGTCTTCAGGTCTTCAAGGATGAAAGTGAATTCGCGCGGGTCAAGATTAATAAGAGTATCCAGCTCCTTCCCTTTTCTAAGAGTCTCGTCCATTCCGTCAAAGGTTCTGATGTAATAATCTTTAATTTTCCATAATCCCGAAACACTATCCCATAATATCCGGTTTGAATTTAATTTATAAACAAGCTTGTTGCTTTGAAACTTCTCAAGGGAGAACTTAAACCCGGTATTTGTTTCATTATTATAGCTTTCAAGATAAACAAAGGTTCCCGGCTTAATCTGCATATGCATATTGTAATCCCTGTTTCTGTATGGATTTTTCAGATAGGTCTTTTCAAAAATCATCATAGTTTTATTGGTACGCGGAATCAGGAAGTTAGCAAGATAGAACGACATCAGTCCGAGAACCGTAGCTGCTATTAGGTATGGCCGCAGGAATCGCCAGAAGCTTACCCCGCTACCGAGTATTGCTACAATTTCACTGTCGGCAGCCATTTTTGAGGTGAAAAAGATAACAGCAATAAAGGTGAACAAGTAACTGAAGAGATTTATAAAATATGGAATGAAATTCAAATAATAGGAGAAGATAATATCTGTTAGCGGTGCTTCCTTCTCAATGAAGTCATCAATTTTCTCTGAAATATCAAAAATGATTACAATGACAATAAGTAGTGAAATGGCAAAGAAGAAAGTGCCAAGAAACTTCTTAATAATATATATGTCAATCTTTTTCAAATTTTTTATCTGTAGCGACAAGCGTGAACGCTCGTTGCATTTACCTTTTATGAGCAAGCGTCCACGCTTGCTTTTGTTATATTTAAAGTCTTCTTCCCAACTGCTTTATCATTTTATTTTTCCATTCAGTGAAAGTGCCTGCTAAAATATGGTCTCTTGCTTCATTAACCAGCCACAAATAGAAAGCAAGATTATGCAAACTGGCAATCATACCTGCGAGCACCTCCTGAGAAATCAGCATATGACGTAAAAATGCCTTTGAATATTGCCTGTCAACAAATGATGTTCCCTCCTCATCCAGAGGGCTGAAATCATTTTTCCACTTTTTGTTTTTAATATTGATGATTCCGTTCTTTGTATAAAGAAGACCGTGCCGTGCATTACGTGTTGGCATAACACAGTCAAACATATCAATTCCAAGAGCGATACTCTCCAAAATATTTACCGGTGTTCCCACTCCCATTAAGTAACGTGGTTTATCTTCGGGAAGTATCCTGCAAACAAGATCAGTCATTTCATACATCAGCTCGTGTGGTTCGCCAACCGAAAGTCCGCCTATTGCATTCCCGTCAGCTCCATAGCCGGCGATTTCTTCTGCCGACTTCTCTCTTAAATCCTTATAAACACTACCCTGAACAATGGGGAACAGAGCCTGACTGTGACCATATTTCGGTTCACTGTTATCAAAATGAGTTACACACCTTTTTAGCCATTGATGTGTAAGGTCAAGAGAATTTTTAGCATAATCATAATCACACGGATAAGGAGTACACTCATCGAAAGCCATAATAATATCGGCTCCAATGGTTCTTTGAATGTCGATAACATATTC
>JAOZLR010000357.1:0-1321 GCA_029934735.1 Bacteroidales bacterium | reverse complement strand
AAGAAGTTTCCGTTATCCGTTGGAATTAAATCGGCAAAGAATGAGCATCTGCTTTTAACCGATGCAGATTGTCGTCCGGCAGGTAAAAACTGGATACGGGAAATGGCTGGTCGTTTTGATACAAAAGCAGAAATTGTTCTTGGATATGGTGCTTACAATGAAATTCCGGGTTTTCTTAACAAAATTATCCGTTATGAAACGGCAACCACAGCACTTCAATATTTTTCGTATGCATTAAGTGGAATTCCATATATGGGTGTTGGGCGAAATCTGGCCTACAAAAAGGAATTATTTATTAAAAGTAAAGGGTTTATATCGCACTACAATGTGGCCTCAGGTGATGATGACCTTTTTATTAACAAGGTGGCAACGAAATCAAACACTGTCATTTGTGCCAACTATGATGGATTTACTTTTTCGAAGCCTCAGGAATCAACCCGAAACTGGTTCAGGCAAAAGAGAAGACACTTGTCTGCCGGAAAACATTATAAGTTCAAACATCTGTTTCTGTTGGGAACATGGTCGCTTAGTACTTTTTTGTTTTACTTCTTACTTATCAGTTTATTATCAGTTAATTATTTGACTGTTATTGTTGGCTCAATATTTTTAGCAAGGGTGTTATCACAATTAATAATTTATAAAAAAACATTTAATAGGTTAAACGAAAAAAAATTATTACTAATTTCGCCGCTTATTGAAGTGGTTTTATTAATACTGTATCCGATTATTATAATTTCTAACCTGTTTGTTAAGCAGAATAGATGGAAGTAGCAACGCATTTAACTGAAAAAGCATTACGTGATTACAGGCTGGTTAAGCTGGCTATAGATGAAGGCGATCAAAAGGCTTATGCCGATTTGATGGGCAACTATCGTGATTCGCTCTATTTTATGTTGCTTAAAATGACAAATAATCCACACGATGCCGAAGATCTTACCATTGAAGCATTTGGAAAGGCATTTAAAAAGCTTCATCAATATACTCCCGATTATGCGTTCAGCACCTGGTTGTTTAAGATTGCTTCCAACAATTGTATCGACTTTATTCGTAAGAAAAAGAAATATACTTTTTCGATAGATCAGAATTATGATGATGAGGAAGGTACTGAAATGGCAAGCAGGATACCATCTCAAACCCTGAATCCTGAAGAGGAAATTGTCAGAAAGCAAAAGATAAAACTTATGCGCGAAGTGGTTGAAAAGCTGAAACCTCATTATCGTACATTGATTGAACTCAGGTATTTTAAAGAGTATTCGTACGATGAAATTGCTGAGGAGCTAAATCTTCCACTTGGCACTGTTAAGGCTCAGCTTTTCAGAGC
>JAOZLR010000356.1 GCA_029934735.1 Bacteroidales bacterium | reverse complement strand
AAAGCTTACTTTTTGTAAAACAGTTTCTGTGTATTTCAGCATAGCCATTACTTTAAAATTTATAAAATACCAATATGATATTTATTTCTATGGTATTTTGGGTTAGTCAAAAATCAGTAATCCAAACCTGTGCCATAGTTGTAGATTGCAATATATCAGTATTATATGGAAAGTTTTAATCTCTATTCTTGTATCATTCAGAGAATTCAAATCCATTATTGAAATCAATTCAAACAGATTTTCCCTCAAAGAACTTTTATCATTTTAAAACGTAAAAAATCGAAGTTATTATATAGGTAAGGAGAGTTTAACATTTTTTTAACTAAAATTAACAGGTGTTGGATTTCTTAAACTTTGAATTAATTTTAACAGAGAAACCACAACTTTTTGCATGTTATTTAAAAACCTTTATAAATAAGGGGTTTACCTGTCTTTTAACAGTAAAAAATTGTTAATATTCTATGAAGTTTAAGGAATAAAACATTTAACTTTGCCGGATTAATTAAAACAAAAAAGATGGTTGCCAAAAACAACAATGTCGTAGAATTGGAAAAAGTCGTAGTTCGATTTTCAGGTGATTCGGGCGATGGTATGCAGCTTTCGGGCTCACTTTTTTCTGATGCAGCAGCTTTGGCTGGAAACGACTTTATGACTTTTCCTGATTACCCTTCTGAGATAAGGGCGCCACAGGGTACAGTTTCAGGTGTATCCGGGTTTCAAATCCATTTTGGACAAGCTGATATCCATACTTCGGGTGATTTGGCCGATGTGCTTATTGCGATGAATCCGGCCCCGTTAAAGAAAAATTTAATGTGGGTAAAGGAAGGGGGTACAATAATCGTTGATACGGATACTTTCACCGATAAGGCTCTTATAAAAGCTGGGTATGATTCAAATCCATTAACTGATGATAGCTTGAAAGATTATAATCTAATTCAGGCACCAATCAGTATGATGACAAAGGAAAGTGCTGCTGAACTTGGGCTGGACAATAAAATGGTTTTGAAGAGCCGGAATATGTTTGCCCTCGGCATCATGTTTTTTATATTTAACCGTGACTTAAAATCAGCGGATGAATATTTTGAGGTAAAGTTCAAGAAGAATCCACTTGTTGTGAAATCCAACAAATTAGTCCTTCGTGCCGGCTTTAATTATGCTGATACCATTGAGGCCCTCAACCGTGTTACCTACTCGGTTGAAGCGGCAGATCTTAAAAAAGGTACTTATCGGAATATAACCGGTAACACGGCTACAGCTTGGGGATTACTTGCAGCAGGGGAACGATCAGGAAGACCACTTTATCTTGGTTCGTATCCGATAACACCTGCAACAGAAATACTTCAGGAAATCGCAAAGCACAAATCCCTTGGTGCCAAGGTATTGCAGGCCGAGGATGAAATTGCCGGTATTGTTTCTTCTATTGGGGCAAGTTTTGCCGGCGCCTTTGCAATAACCACTACATCAGGGCCAGGTTTGTCATTAAAGAGTGAAGCAATGGGATTGGCAGTTATGACTGAACTTCCAATTGTAATTGTTGATGTACAAAGAGGAGGCCCTTCCACGGGGTTACCCACAAAATCAGAGCAATCTGATTTATTCCAGGCCCTGTTTGGAAGAAATGGGGAAGCTCCTTTAATTGTAATTGCTGCCTCTACTTCGTCAAATTGCTTTTTTTATGCATACGAGGCAGCCAGGCTGGCAATGGAACACATGACACCGGTCATTCTATTAACAGATGGTTACCTTGCCAATGGATCTGAAGTTTTCAGGATTCCTAAAGTAGCCGATCTTAAATCAATTACACCGCCACTTGTTGAAGCTAACGATGCAGATTACCAACCTTACCGACGGGATTCTGAGAAACTGAACCGTTCATGGGCTATTCCAGGTACAGAAGGTTTACGTCATCGTATTGGAGGCCTTGAAAAAGAAGATGGCATTGGAAATGTTTCCCATGATCCGATGAATCATCAGATTATGAGTGAATACAGAGCTGAAAAAGTTGAACGCGTTGCCAATTATATACCTGAGCAGGAAATAATAGGAGAAGAAAGTGGTGATTTACTTGTGGTAAGTTGGGGCGGCACTTACGGGGTGATGTTTGAAGCAGTAAAAAAACTCCAAGGGGAAGGCAAGAAAATAAGCCTTGCCCATTTTCATTATATCAACCCTTTACCAAAAAACACAGAAGATGTTTTAAAGGGTTTTAAAAAGATTATTGTACCCGAATTAAATATGGGTCAGTTTATATTGTACTTGAGAATGAAGTTTCCTCAGTTTAATTATGAACGATATAATAAAATCCAAGGCTTGCCTTTCATGGAAAAAGAATTAGAAGATAAATTTAACCAATTATTAGAGGAGAAATAAGTTATGTCAAACGAAGTAGATGTAATAAATGTACCCAAACTTTCAAAGCTTGATTTTGTTAGCGATCAAATGGTAAAATGGTGTCCTGGATGTGGCGATCATGCTATTCTTTCGTCATTTCAAAAGGTCTTGCCCGACTTGGGTTTCAAAAAGGAAGATATTGTTGTAGTTTCCGGTATTGGCTGCTCATCGCGTTTTCCTTACTATGTAAAAACTTATGGCTTTCATGGAATTCATGGAAGGGCTGCGGCTTTGTCCACAGGAATAAAAATTGCCAATCCTGATTTACATGTGTGGATGGTTACCGGCGATGGGGATTCCTTGGCTATTGGGGGAAATCATTTTATCCACGTGTTAAGAAGGAATCTCGATATCAATATAATGCTTATCAATAACCGGATTTATGGTTTAACGAAAGGCCAGTATTCACCAACTACGCCAACAGGCAAAATAACCAAGACTTCACCACAAGGGACGATTGAGCATCCTTTTAACCCTGGGGAACTTGCCATTGGTGCCCAAGGAACATTTTTTGCTCGCGCAGTGGACACAAATCCCAAAATGATGACACGGATTATGTATGAAGCTGCCAAACATAAAGGAACTTCATTGATTGAGTTTTTACAGAATTGTGTTATTTTTTACAATAAAGCACATGGATTAATTACTTCAAGGGAGACAAAATATGACAATCAAATATTACTGGAACATGGGAAACCAATGCTTTTTGGTAAAGAGAAGGATAAAGGGATTATTTTAAAGGGCACTCAATTGGAAGTTGTGAAGCTTGGTGAGAATGGAGTTACCGAAGATGATTTGCTTGTTCATAATGAAAAAACTGAAGATACAGGAATTCATGTTATGCTTGCAAAAATGCAACCTCCTGAATTTCCTGCTGCTCTTGGTGTTATTCGGTCAGTTGATCATGCAACTTATGAAGATAGATTGCATGAAA
>JAOZLR010000355.1 GCA_029934735.1 Bacteroidales bacterium | reverse complement strand
ACAGACAACTTCAGCAGATATTTGCTTGTCACCAGCACAATTTGATGTTGAGCCAGACACCCTTTTTGTTACTATAAATCCAAACGGCATATCATCAGCAACAATTACACTAAATAATCCCGGTGTTTGCAGTATTGACTGGACCGGTTTAGTAGATATTATTTCAAAGGACATGTATAATTTACTATTTGAATACCCCACAGTTGTGGGTGGTGGTGAAGCAGGAATTGAAACTGATGGAGAATATATTTACACAACCAAATGGAATGGTAATGAGTTTTATAAATATAGTTTGAATGGATTATTAATAGAGACTTTCACTATTAATGGAGTTACAAATATCAGGGACTTAGCCTGGGATGGAACCTATTTTTATGGTGGTGCTGCTTCAACCACAGTATTTATAATGGACTTCGACAATCAAACATTAATAAGTTCGTTTATCGCTCCGACTAATGTTAGGGCAATTGCTTATAATGATAACGAAAATGTTTTTTATGCAAATAATTGGGATAGTGATATTATCAAATTTGATGTGTCGGGAACAATGTTGGGAAGCTTCTTGGCGGGACCAGTTGGAGATAGTTATTACGGTTTTGCCTATGACAATATTACCGGCGGTACTTACCTTTGGGGATATGCACAAGTTGGAGCAAGCCAAAATGAACTTATTCAAATGGAATTGCCTGATGGACAGGAAACAGGAGTCTGCATTGATATTGGAGCAACTTTAAGCGGCTCTGTGACAAGCCTTGCCGGAGGATTATTTATTGAGACGGGAATGCCACTTTATTCATTTGTTATTGGAGGCTTAGTCCAAAATGAATGGTTATGGGGAATTGGAATGACAAGTTGCCCATGGTTATTTCTCAATCCGAATAGTGGGACATTAACTTCAGGAATGGCTGAATATGTATCCCTAGATATTGAATCTTCCTGTTTATCACTTGGAATCCACGAAGCAGATATATTTTTCACGTCTAATCCTGATACAGACACCAGTATAGTGCATCTAATACTAAATATTATCAACACTGATCCTCCAATTAACTTAACTATTTCCAATAATTGTGTTGAGGCTGAATTATGTTGGGAAGTGCCACCAGATAATTATCCGGATAGTTTTAGTGTTTACAACAATAATCAGTTAATAATGACCACAACAAATTATTGCTACACATTTGAAGGTCCCGAAAATTATGAATGTTACGTTACAGCCTGGTATAATGACCAACAATCCGAACAATCTGATATAATCACATTTGAAATACCCTGGCCTGCTGATTCTAAGCCTGTAAACTTCATAATTGATTCATTGACTAACAATACCGTTTATACTTCCTGGGATGAGCCAACTGGCTGTGCCGAACCTGATGGATATAACGTTTACCGTGATGGAATAAAGTTAAATGATAGTATTATATTGCAACTATCTTATCCTGACACCTCAACTTTATCTTCAGGAGTTTATGAATATTATGCTACTGCTGTTTATTTCTTTGGCGAATCAGATTCAAGCAATATTGAATTATTAACGATTACCAATTTAAGCGAAGCTGTGACCAGTAGAATTAAAATATTCCCTATCCCAACATCTGAATATATTTATCTTCAATCTGATGATATGATTAAAAATATCAGGATTTATAACAATTCAGGGCAATTGGTTTTTGACAACAAACCAAATTCAACAAAATACAAGATTAATGTATCAATGATTGAAAGCGGTATTTATCTCATTAAGCTGGATACTAAAGAAGCTAATCTGATAAGAAAGATTATTATTGAATAACAACTTTCCTGCATCAAAGCGTTTTATAATCTATCATTTCCATAGTCAAATCAATACATTTTGTATATTTACCGCATCAGAAAAAACTCAATATGATGCACAAACAAAAATTCTTCTTTGCTTTAATAATTGCTTTAGGCTATTTGACCTCTAATTTGTATGCTCAGCCAGCCAGTTCTGAGAACAATGCACAGGATGTTATCCTGCAACAATCTACACAAAGTACAATACAAAAAGGGGCATATTGTGTTCCCCAATATTCTAACGGTTGTTCGATGGGTGATGGATTTACTGATTTTGCTGTTGAAGAAATTCAAAACTATGGCTCAGGTTGTGAAGATAATATGGGTTATGACGGATGGAGCCAATACCTCGGTTTAGGACCGGCTTTTCTCATTCCGGGATACTCTTATGATTTTATTATGCAAACAGGTTATGACGATCAGTATGTTACAATCTGGATTGACCTTAATGACGATTTTATTCTATCGGAAGATGAAAAAATATTGATTGATTTTATAATGTCAGAAGCAGGCCAGTTTTATACTGTCTCTGTTCCTATTCCTTTGAATGCAACACCAGGTTTACATCTAATGAGAGCACGGACAAACTGGCAAAATTCATGCTCTGACCCTTGCGATGGTTATTCGTACGGGGAAGCAGAAGATTACAATGTAGTCATTGGCGAGGCTGCATTTGGCAGTCTGGATGGAACAGTAATTGAAGTTGCAGGGGGAGAACCTGTGGAAGATGCAACCATTTCACTAACCGGTGTTTATAATTATTCTATTGCCACCATCTCAGACGGATCGTACTTTTTTGAGAATATCCTGGCCGGTGATTATTCAGTAGAATGTTTTAAAGAGGGTTATAATAGTGCAGCAACTTCAGTAACAATAGAAGAAAACGTTTTATCAACAATTGACTTTCTATTAACTAAGCCTGCTATCTCTGTTGACCCATTATCTGTTTCAGTTATACTTGAACCAAATTCAACAGGAGAAGAAACCATTAATATCGAAAATACCGGCAATGGCCCGCTTAACTGGTCGGCCTCAATATTAGTCCTGAATAACGATCAAAAAGAATTTATGGATTTACAATTTGAATTTCCTGTTGGAGGAAGTGGAGAAGCCGGTATTGAAACAGACGGGAATTATATTTATACAACCAAATGGAATGGTGATTCCTTTTATCAATATGAGATTGACGGTACTTATATTGGCTCATTTACAATAGAGGGAGCAGCAACAATTAGAGACCTTGCTTTTGATGGAACATTTTTTTATGGTGCTGCCGCAACACCAACGGTTTACGAAATGGATTTTGAAAACAAGGTATTAGTCAGTACAATTACTGCTCCCACTGATGTAAGAGCTATAGCTTATAATGACAATGAGGAGGTTTTTTATGCTAATAACTGGAGCTTACCAGTGTTTAAGTTTGACAAAACCGGTACCGGCACAGGAGGATTTACGGTAGGGCCTGTTGGCGAAAGTTATTACGGATTTGCCTATGATAATGCTACTTTAGGCG
>JAOZLR010000354.1 GCA_029934735.1 Bacteroidales bacterium | reverse complement strand
CCATTTAATTTGATGATTACCGGCAGGCAGATTTCCCGACACCAAAGTTTTTACTTTTTGCCCCTGCAGATTAAATATTTCAAGAGTAACCGGCATGGGTTCATTCAGGCTAAATTTAATTGTGGTTTCCCGGCTGAAAGGGTTTGGGTAATTTTGGGAGAGAGTGACTGCCGGTTTTGGTTCATCGACAAAATCATCAATGCCAATAATTAAGGGAGTAACAAATGAAAAAGTGTCGGCATGAACCAAAATTTGTCCATCCGAAGCACTTACTGTCCAATCATAAGGTTCATTTTCTTCAAAAAATTCACTGCCATCAAAACTGTAAGTTGTATCGGAAATAAATGGGATTAATTTTATCGTATCTCTGTTGAATATTTTCAGGGTATAATAAATATTGTCATCATCAGGGTCGAAGGAGGTTTCCCAGACAAATTCAACCGGGTCAATTACATTTGTAAGTGTGTCTTCATCTTCGGGGAGCAGCAAAAGAAAATCGCCGGGTGCTTGGTTAACATGTTCCCCTTTAATTTTTTGTAATATTCCTTCAGTAGGAATTATCGTTGGATTGTGTTGTCCGGAAACAACATAATCACCTTCTGTATTTTGTACAATTCCCGATGCAACACTATAATTTATCGCATTGTTAATCCATTGAATTGAACCGTCACTTGATGTCTTCATTACCAAAAATCTTCCGTCGGCTTTTCCACTCATCAAAAATCCCCCATTAAAGGTTCGAATAACTCTATTTGCCATATCCCAGTCACCATAATTGTATGTTTTTGTCCACAAGGTATCACCATCAGTATCTAACCGTAAAAGCCATATATCAGATGCGCTCAAAAAAGTACCCGTCCATCCAGCAACAATTACTCCTCCATCAGGAAGCTTATCAATTCCTCTACCCCATTGGTCATCTGATCCACCATATGTTTTTGTCCAAACAGTATCACCATTTTCATCTGTTTTAATAAGGTATAAATCACGGGCAATTGCACCAAATGACTTGGTAGAACCAGTTAAAACATAAGCTCCATCTTCAGTTTGACAAAGGTCGGTCATCCTGTCTTCGTTAGTCTCTCCATAGCTCTTTTGCCACAATAAATTTCCATCAGAATCATATTTTAATAGCAATGCATCCAGTTGGTCAGATTCTGTTCCAGTAAATCCTGTTACCAAATAATTCCCTTTTTTATCAATTATTACTGATTCAGCAACATCATTATAAGATGATCCATCGAATGTTCGGGTCCAAATTGTGTCCCCATCTGAATTAAGCTTTAATAGCCAAATGTCTAATATTCCACCTTGTGAATATGATCCAGTTTGACCGGCAACAATATAGTTTCCGTTGCTTGTTACAGCTACAGAGCGAGCAACATCATTATCTCCTCCATTACCAAAAAGTTTTGTCCAAATGGTATCTCCCACAGCATCTGTTTTAATAACCCAAAGGTATTCAATGTTAGGATCTGGTGCATAGTTATAGTTAGATCCAACAGTTATATAGCCACCATCTGATGTTTGTTTTACATCGTTTAAGCTTTTAGAAAAATTAGTTCCTCCATATAATTGTTGCCAAAGAATATCTCCCGGAACCTGGGCTAATCCAAAGGTGGAAAACAACAAAATAGTAATGGATAAGAGTGTAGTTCTTTTTTTCATGATTTATATTTTTAATATGGTGAGTTCTATGAATTAGTTTTTTCTATTCATCTAATGAAAATCACAGAACCCAATTAATGATTTTCAAAAAATATACTTCAAGCTTATGTTTTATTAAACATTTAATAAAACAATCACTGCAAAAGTAAATCGCGAAAGGCAAATTGACTACCCGATATGCCCCAATCTCTACCAATTATGGTGAAAACAAAGAGCTTTGAAGGATAAAATGGGATAACAACTAGTGGTTTAAAACGATATTCTTCTCGATGAGATATGATTTAATCACCACCATATTCTGTAGGTAGAACACCAAACTGTTTCTTAAAGCACTCTGTAAAATAGGAAGGTTTCTCAAATCCAACCATATAGGCAATTTCGCCTATAGGAGCATTTTTTTGTTTTATCAATTGAGCGGCTCGTTTCAATCTAATAGTTCGAATGAATTGGCTGGTCGATTGGTTGATAAGCTTCTTCAATTTACGATATAAGCTGTTACGGCTCATTAACATTTCTGCACTAAATTGTTCTACACTAAACTCATTATTGTCGATATGTTTTTCAACGATGTTGACTGCCATTCTCAAGAAATCTTCATCAATAGAAGTAACGGTAACTTCTGAGGGATCTATGGTAATATTTTTTTCAAATTTCCCCCTTAATTTCTCCCGTTGTTTTACCAGGTTTTTGGCTCTCACCAGTAATTCTTTTGTATTAAAGGGTTTATTTACATATGCATCTGCCCCGGTTTCCAGGCCTTTGATTTTGCTCTCATCCCCGGCTTTGGCAGTCAATAATATAACAGGGATATGACTGGTACGGATATCTTCTTTCAATTTCTTTGTTAACTCAAATCCGTCCATCCCCGGCATCATAACGTCGGAAATGATCAGATCGGGTAAATGCTTTATGGCCTGATTGAACCCCTGCTCACCATCTTCAGCTTCGATTAAATTATACACGTCATATAAACTCTCCCCAATGTATTGACGCATATCCTGATTGTCTTCAACTACCAGAATCATAGGAGCGATTTTGGATACTACTTTTTGTGATTTCAAAGATTCACTTTCTAAATTCGGAGAAGAGTCTTCAAAATCATATATTGGTTGTTTTACTTCTACATTAGCATCAGTAATTTCATTCTCAGTCAAATGATCTTTTCCCAAAGGCAGGTGTACAATAAACTCCGTACCCATATCTTTTTTACTTTTAACCATAATATCCCCGTGATGTAATTCTACCAGCTCTTTTGTTAAAGCCAAGCCGATACCTGTACCCTCAAAACGTCTTGTATCAGAGCTGTCTACCTGATAAAAACGATCGAAGACATGCGGCAATTGATCGGCAGAAATTCCGATACCAGTATCACGAACTGTAATTTCCGCCATTCTTCTATTTCTTCCTTTATTAAGTTGGGTCGAAACTATTATCTCAACTTTTCCACCTGCTAGTGTAAATTTAAGGGCATTGGAAAGCAGATTGGAAATTATTTTATGCAATTTAGCCACATCAAAATAAATATTGATATCCTTCTCTTCTTCAGTGAAATTTAAACGAATATCCCTTTCTTCTGCCAAAGAGTGAAAAGAAGAAGTCATCATTTTAGTAAATTTATTTAGAGAAGCTAAACTTGTCTGCAATTTCATTTTTTTGATTTCAATTTTCGAGAG
>JAOZLR010000353.1 GCA_029934735.1 Bacteroidales bacterium | reverse complement strand
TTTTTTACATTTTACCCCGCGCTAAAGCACGGGGTTATTGAATATCAATTACATACTCCTGCTGAGTAGTAACTTGGGTTTCAATTTGGACTAAATGAAATTATGATTGCAATTAATCAAAAACCACATCTCAAATTATTCTCATATTTCGGCTAAGTATATATCGAACAAAACAGGCATTTTTTGGTTATTAGATTAATCATTGGTTTAAATATATTTTTTTTGAAATCGTAAAACAATAAATTATGAATTATCCTGATTTTTTTGATAAAACAGAACACATCACTTTAAAAGATGATCTTGGTGCTTTTCTCGGAACTACCGATGACGGCATTATTGATATTTCCTATCTTGAAATAACAAAAATGGCAGGACATAGCTGCGCAACGGTCAGCGGTGCATATCTGATGGCTTTAAAAGGATTAAAAGCATTGTATGGGGATGATATCCCTGTAAGGGGAGAGATAAAAGTTGAATTGAGAGAAACACTTGCCGATGGCAATACTGGTGTTGTTGGTTGTGTGTTATCAAATATTACCGGAGCCACGAGCGATTTCGGATTTGGTGGCATTCAGGGGAAATTTAATCGTCGTGGACTATTGTTTTATGGTGCTGATATTGAATTGAATGTACGTTTTACACGGTTAGATTCCGATAAAAGTGTAGAAGTCGGATACTCTCCACAAAAAGTGATTCAACCTAGAGATATTTTGATGTCAGCTATCGGGCCTGAAGCTACTGAAGAATCGAAAAAAGCCTTTCCTAAACGCTGGCAGGAGATGGTAAAAATCATTTTTGATAATGCTGATAGTGTTATTGAGATTAGGTAGCTGAACTTCTCAAAGAAAAACAGATAATTGCATTTCATTAGAATCTAAATATCATTAGCTCATTACCACTGGTATTTTGCAGATATTGGATTTGTTTGTATTGCTATTGAGACCGAATTTGTTTACCAATACGTCTTTTCTAACTTTTTTAAGTCTTTAATAAGGGCAAACCTGTTTTTTTGTGTAATACAATAAAACAAGGTAGAACTTAGTTTTATTATTACAGCAAATCTAAGTCCCCATCAAAATTAAAGATATGAAAGCGAAAAAATATCTGTTTGTCGGCCTGATTTTTCTTTTGTCAAGTAATTCATTTAGTGTTGAACCATCACGGGGATGTAAACATAAAAACAGCTTTTGGTTCGACTGGTCTGCAAATATCAGTGCCGGTTTAACATCTTATTATGGCGACCTTAGTCAGTATGATTTTGGATATTTTAATAAGCTGCTCTATGAAAGCAAGCCTGCAGCAGCCTTTAAACTGACAAAATATTTTATGAAAAACAGGTTTGGTGTCTCAGGGCAACTGCTGTGGGGTGGATTTAAAAGCAATTACAAACCAGAGCATGTTTTTGAAACCAATATTTTTGAATATAACATTCAGGCAAGCATTAATATTATGAACCTTATTAATTCGTATGATAATCCTGACTTCGGAATAACAGCTTTTGCGGGCGTTGGACAGTTTATTTTCAGCAACTCCGTTTACAAATATAACGATGGGCTGGATTCTAAGACTGAGAGCGGATCACGTGTTCCTGAATTTGTCTATTTTTTTGGAGCAGGTTTTTATCACAGACTATCCGACAGTTTTGATTTCACCATAGACCTTTCAATTCGTCAGGCCCAAAATGATAACCTTGACAGTTACATAGCTCACGGCGACTTCGATTACTACTCTTTTTTAAGTGTGGGGATAACTTTTAAAATGGACAACCTACGGACACCATTCAACAGATTCAGAGAATGTCCGGCCTATGAAAGGAAACACCTTCCCTTACGAAGGGATGAGGAGATCATGACATTTTAGCCCGGATTATGCAATTGAACACAAAAAAGTTTTCTTATAAAATATATCCCTAATTATTAGGAATTTGCCGATTTATTTCGTATATTTATAGCCGGTTTTAAGATAGATAGTATTTTAATCTAAAAAGCAAATATCATGAAACGGCAAAAAAAATCAACAAAGGCAGATTTGGAAAGCAAAAGAATCATTTTCAAGGAAATAGGGTTCATTATTACGCTTGCTATCATATATTTAGCATTTGGGCTCAAAACCAATGAAAAAACGAATTTTAATATTGAGCAGAGAGGCGTTGTTATTGTGGAAGAAGAAATGATTCCAATTACTGAGCAAAAAATCAAGCCTCCCCCGCCTCCATCAACTATTAAAGCAGTAACAATTATAATAGTGGATAATGATATTGAGGTTGAAGAGGATATTACAATAGATGCAGAAGCCGATCAGGAGACAGAAATTGATGAATATATTCCACCCCCACCAGCAATTGAAATTGAAGAAGAAACAGTTGAAGAATCTCCTATTTTTATAATTGTCGAATCTATGCCTCATTTCCCCGGAGGTGATGCTGCCAGGATTGAATATTTAAGTGAAAATCTGAAATATCCCACAATGGCTCGTGAAACTAATATTCAGGGCAAAGTATTTGTTACTTTCGTTGTTGAAAAAGATGGTTCAATAACTGATGTTAAAGTCCTTAGAGGTATTGGCGGGGGATGCGATGATGAAGCAATCAGAGTTATTAAAAATATGCCAAAATGGATACCCGGTAAACAAAGAAATACACCTGTAAGAGTTCAGTTTAATATGCCTATAAAGTTTATGCTATTGTAACGAATTTTTCTGTATAGCATATTATGTAACATTTCCCACCTGAGAAAAATGAAAGTTACGAGTTTATATCGTCCTTCCGGGATAAACCTTCAGTGCTTCCTCAAGGCATTTCATTGAACCTTTCAGATCGTCAACATTTAAAACATAGCTGATTCTTACTTCATCCAGGCCTTTGCCTTTTGTGGCGTAGAATCCCGTTGCAGGAGCCAGCATAACTGTTTCACCGTTATAATTGAAATCTTCGAGCAGCCATTGGCAAAATCTATCAGAGTTGTCAATAGGTAATTTTGCAACAACATAAAAAGCACCTGACGGATTCGGGCAAAAAGCACCCTTAATATTATTGATAGCTTCAACCACAACATCTCTTCTTGCGAGATATTCATTCAGCACGTCTTCAAAATACTCCTCAGGAGTGTCGATCGCTGCTTCTGCTGCTACCTGCCCGAATGTAGGAGGGCTCAAACGTGCCTGCGCAAACTTCATCGCAGTTGCCATCAGCTCTTTGTTTTTCGAGATCATAGCCCCGACCCGGAAACCGCAAGCACTGTATCTTTTAGAAACAGAGTCGATTAAGACAACATTTTGTTCAAGTCCTTCGAGGTGCATTACTGAAATATGATCCTTTTCATCATAGCAAAATTCTCTGTAAACCTCATCTGCAAAAAGATAC
>JAOZLR010000352.1 GCA_029934735.1 Bacteroidales bacterium | reverse complement strand
AATAATTACCTGACACAAACCATCTGAAAAGAAATATTAATTAACTTTATCCTAAAATGGTACCCGTATAACAAAGTTACCGCCAATGCCCCAAAATCGATAATCATAAAATTCAGACAGAACCACTGATCTCATATTGAATTGATAAACAGCATAATAAGAAAATATGATTTATTTTTTCATATATATGTTGAAACATATAATGTATATACGTATATTTGCACCGGTAATTAAAATTAAAAAATTTAGAAAAACGTAATGACGGATAAAAAAGCTATAACAATAGAGCTATTTTACACTTTTACTTGTCCAAATTGTAGAACTTTAAAGAAAATGCTCAGTGAAGTTTTACCTGAATTTGGAGATAAGTTTATCTTGAAAACAAGTCTTGCTAATTCTCCGCTCGGAATGCTTAGAACTATGAAATTAGGAATACATTCTGTACCTACACTTCTTATTAACAATGAAATAGTTTTTAGAAGTGTTCCTACAAAAGAAGAATTAATAGACAAACTAAATAATTATTAATCGATAAATTTTAAAACAATGGAAAAAAAGAAAAAATTAAGATGTCCTTTAGGAATACCGGGCGGAATTATCGCAGGCTTAATTGGTTTAGCGGGTATTATCATCAATATTGTAAATTTTAATACGTTTAATCTGCTTATATCAGTTGCCTTGCTGTTGTTGGCAATGCCGTTTGTGCGTGTTACAATGATGGTTCACGGGGCAAACGACCGATTAAATAACCTGGAACAAAAAATCAAATAATTATTAATCGCTGACTAATTATCGGCATAAAATTTAGAAATATGGAAAAACCGAAAATTGCACAAAAAGCACCTTATGTGCTGGATTTAGAACCCGGAACATATTATTGGTGTTCATGTGGAAAAAGTAATAATCAACCCTTTTGTGACGGCTCGCATAAAGGAAGTGAGTTTACACCAGAAAAAGTGGAAATAGAAGAAAAAAAGAAAGTGGCACTCTGTGGCTGTAAACATTCAAAAAACGGAGCATTTTGTGATGGATCTCATGCAAAATTATAGATTTAATTTTTTATAAATTGGAACAAAAAAGAGATAAATTACCGGTATTTTACATACCTCACGGGGGTGGACCATGGCATGTTATGGGCGATGCTTTTGGCGGTGCCGTGGGGTATGCCCGGTTAAAAAACTATCTTGTTGATTTTGGAAATCAATTTAACAAAAAAATTAAAGCTATTCTTGTTATTTCTGCTCATTGGGAAGAAGTTTTTCCGACTGTTTATTTTGGTTCAAATCCGCCTTTGCTCTATGATTATTACGGTTTTCCGGAGTCAACTTATCATTTGAGCTGGTCTGCATTTGGCAATCCCGGTTTGGCAGAACGGATTGAATATCTTTTAAAAACAAGCGGTTTTACAGCAAAAAGAGAATATAAACGGGGCTTTGACCATGGCACATTTGTACCATTAATGCTTGCTTTTCCCAAGCCGGAGATACCTGTTATTCAACTTTCGTTGGTAAAAACGCTTGATCCTGAAACGCATATTAATCTTGGAAAAGCTCTTGAACCTTTGCGTAATGAAGGGGTGTTGATTATTGGCTCAGGTATGAGCTATCACAATATGCGTGGCTTTATGTCGGGAGAAACAAGAACAAGTGAAAATTCCGAGAAGTTTGACAACTGGCTGGCAAAAACAGTTTTAAGTACCGATATACAAGAACGAAATACAGCATTAATGAATTGGCAAAAAGCCCCTTCCGCTTTGGAATGTCATCCGAGAAGTGAGCATTTAGTGCCATTGTTTGTGATAGCAGGAGCTGCCGGAGATGATACCGGATTGATAGATTATGCAGGAACACTATTGGGAGTGAAAATTTCAGGATATAAATTTGGATAATATGAGTAATATGTGGGATGAACGTTATGCACAAGATGGATTTGTGTATGGCAAAGAACCAAATGAGTTTTTTAAACGGGAATTATTAAATTATAGACCCGGTAAAATATTATTACCGGCAGAAGGTGAAGGTCGAAATGCTGTATATGCTGCAAAATTGGGCTGGGAGGTCTATGCTTTTGACAGCAGTTCGGAGGCGATAAAAAAAGCTAAAAGATTAGCTTCTGAAAATATGGTAAAAATTAGCTATGAACTATCCTCTTTTGAAGGCTCTGATTATCCAAATGATTTTTTTGACATAATAGGTTTGTTTTATGCTCATACTTTTTCAAGAATAGAAAATCATAAAAAATTAATTAATTTTTTTAAACAAAAAGGAACTATTATTCTGGAAGGGTTTTCTAGAAAACAAATCAGAAATAATTCCGGCGGACCCAAAAAAATTGAAATGCTGTTCTCGAAAGAAGAGCTTCAATCTGATTTTGCTGAATTATCCGAGTTGAAAATATGGGAGGAAGAGCTTCATTTGAATGAAGGGGAACACCATCATGGGAAATCTTCTGTAATCAGATTAATCGGACAGAAATGAAAAAAATTGATATAACAGCCGTTTCGTTTTTAAATACTTTACCATTTATTTATGGAATAAAAAATTCGGGTTTTCTCAAAAATTTTAAACTTCAACTCGAAGTACCCTCTATATGTGCAGATCATGCAATTAATAATATTCCTGACATCGCACTTGTTCCGATTGGGGATTTCATGCAACTTGATAATTATCAACTGCTTAATGATTATTGTTTGGGAACCACGAATATTGTCAGAAGTGTTTTATTATTGTCGAATCAACCCATTGAAAAAATCAAAACAATTTATTTGGATAGTGATTCAAGAACATCTAATAGGCTTATTAAAATTTTAATCCTTAAATATTGGGAAATAAAAGTTGAATATAAGCAAAATGAAGAATTTGATAACAACCGTTTTTCTGCAAAAATTTCAATAGGTGATAAAGCTTTTAATGAGCGTAAAAAATTTCAATATTCCTATGACCTTGCTGAATATTGGTATAAATTAACCTGCCTGCCATTTGTTTTTGCAGTTTGGGTTTACAAAACAAATACAAAAAAAAGTATTATAAGTAACTTTTCAAAAAGCCTTTGTTTCGGCATTGAAAATATTGATAATCTAATAAAAAAGTTAAAGTTAAACGAAAAATATACCGAAATAGATGTTTATACTTATTTACATGAGAATATGAATTATATATTCGATAAAGAAAAACATAAAGCATTTAATCTCTATTTGTTATTACTTAATGACAATGCTATTTAATAATCATTTAAATTTTTAAATTATGAGTATAGAAATTTCAAAAACAAAAAAAATTACCGGCTGGGTAATTGCCGGTTTATTAACAGTACTTTATTTATACAGTGCAAGTGGTAAATTGTTTCTTCATCCGGAACAAATGGAACAAATG
>JAOZLR010000059.1:9020-10921 GCA_029934735.1 Bacteroidales bacterium | reverse complement strand
ACATCCCCATCAGAAAACCATTTTGTACACATATAATAAAAATGATCGCTCGTCTGCAGGTAGTTCCAGTCACGCATTATGTCAACATCATCACAGATTTTAACTTTTTCTCTATTGGAATACAACTTCTCAAAGGCTTCATCCTGCAGCTCATTACCCAGCCAGGCTGTAAGGTCCCTCTCTTCATCAGCCCAGGAAATGGGGTTTGGAATATGAATTTCGGAAATAGGCTCATATTTAGCTACTACTTCAGATGGTGTTGAGAAATCAAAATCAGTTAGTTCAAAAACCTTTTCAGGAAGGGCTTTCAAAAAATCAAAAATACCACTCTCAGCCCACTGGTGCTCACCAAAGGTTTCATAATCCATAAACAGATTCACAACCTGCTGCTTATCCTCAATATCATTCAGCCATCCAACATACTTATCAAGAGTAAGTGGCCACTCAGCCCAGCTTTGATCTGAAAAGCGGAATGCGATGTCGTCACTCAATCTGTAGTTTTTAAGAAGCAGCTTCACATCATTTAGATATGAGTGTTTGTAAACATAATTTGGACTTTTCCAGCCAAGCACATGTTTTGCGCCTTCCGTAAGTATGGTTTTGTAGCCCATTTCAGCTACCGTTTCACCAATTGCATCAGAATAGATCAGCTCGGTATTTCTGAAAGTAACCGGTTTCTGGCCGAAAAGCTCTTCAACCATTTGGCTATGCTGTTCAACCTGTCTTTTGAACTCATCCATATTACTAAGCGAAGCGAGTGAATGCGCATAAGTCTCGGTAAGAAACTCCACATTACCTGTTTTAGCAAGTTCTTTAAAACTCTCTAATACCCTTGGAGCATAGCGCTGGAATTGCTCTATGGCAATCCCTGAGATGGAATAACTGACACGGAACTTATCACCATATTTTTTTATCAGCTCAAGCATAAGTTTATTGGTTGGCAGATAACTTTTTGCTGCTACCCTTTGCATAATAGAACGGTTCAGGTACTCATCATAATAAGAGTGATCAACACCCATATCGAAAAACCGGTAAGTCCTAAGACGAAACGGCTGATGAACCTGAAAATAAAAACAAATTGATCTCATCTGTTTAAATATTATTTTAATTAATTATTTGTCAGTTGCAATTACGACACTCTTATATACATCTAAAATCTTCTTGGCGGCATTCTCCCATTTCAGATTATCCACTTCCTCTCTACCATATTTAACAAACATCTGTGACAATGCTTTGTAATGAAGCAATCCGTAAATTGCATCAGCCATAGCATTCACATCCCAAAAATCGACCTTAACAGCATGCTTCAAAACTTCGGCTACACCAGATTGTTTAGAAACAATAACCGGTACATTTGTACGCATTGCTTCCAAAGGAACAAGCCCGAAAGGTTCTGATACCGAGGGCATTACAAACACATCGCTAAGTGCAAACATTCTATCAACCGAGCTACCTGTCAAAAAGCCTGTAAAATGAAATCTGTCTGATATTTTTAGTTGAGCGGCACGACGAATCATTTTATTCATCAAATCACCTGATCCGGCCATCACGAAACGCACATTCCTGTCCTTTTGTAAAACCTTATGCGCAGCCTCAACAAAATATTCAGGGCCTTTCTGAAAGGTTATCCTTCCGAGAAAAGTTACAACCTTCTCTTTCACCGCTTTTTTTATCTGCAATATATCAGGGTTCTCTACCGGCTCAATGGCATTATGAACCGTAACTACCTTATCAGCCGGAATGCCATACTTATTGATAACAATATCTCTTGTCAGATTACTGACCGCCATAACCTTGTCAGCAGCCATCATCCCATTACGTTCAATGTCGAAAACGATTGTATTAATATTCTCTCCTGAGCGGTCAAATTCAGTAGCATGCATATGAACAACCAAAGGTTT
>JAOZLR010000059.1:0-8920 GCA_029934735.1 Bacteroidales bacterium | reverse complement strand
TATTCTCTCCTGAGCGGTCAAATTCAGTAGCATGCATATGAACAACCAAAGGTTTACCACTAGCTTTTTTAGCTGCAACACCTGCATAATAGGCCAGCCAGTCGTGAGCATGTATTACGTCAAAATCATATTTTTTTGCAATAGAAGCTCCAACAAGTGCATATCTGGCCACCTCCTCAAGTAAATTTTTACCATATTTACCTGAAAACTTATATTTTCTGGAGAAGATAGATTTTTTTCTCAGGTGCTTTTCCAGTTCGGTTTCATTTGTGATTTTCTTAAACTCTTCGGGATCAAGATATGGAACCAGATTTGACCCAACCTCCATATATGTAAGGTTTTTAGCCAATTCAACAAATTCTGTATCTTCAACATCCACCAGAACATCGCTGGCATTAATAAGACGTATTGCCTGCTGGTCTTCATCACCATAGGCTTTGGGGACAACAAAAAGCACTTCAACTCCTTGCTTGAGGAGTCCTTTTGTCATCCCGTAGGATGCAGTTCCAAGTCCGCCGGTTATATGAGGCGGAAATTCCCAGCCAAACATTAATACCTTCATCTTTTTGGGTCTGATTGATTCTCAACTTTATTTATTAAATAATTCATTCTGAGTAATTCCGAAACACTCCAGGCTTGGGAAATAGCTCCTTTACCACGATAGGGAGGATCACCGTAATATAATTCAGAAATAGTTCCGATTCCGTGTTCCGTCATCTCCGACTCAAAACCGTTCAATAATTTTTTAGCAAATGACACACCGCTCTTTCGATGCAGTTTCAAATAACCTTCTACAAAAAATCCGAGGAGCCAGGGAAAGGCAGAACCGTTATGATATGCAAGATCACGCTGAATAATATCCCCCTTGTAAACACCTTTGTAAACCGGATTGTTGGGCGAAAGTGTCCGAAGGCCTCTCGGCGTAAGCAACTCCCCCTCTGCTATCTGTAAAATTCTATATTTTATATCATCATTAACCGGACTATAAGGTAATGCTGTAAGTATCACCTGGTTGGGGCGAACAGAAAAATCTCTATAATCACCCCTGACACAGTCGGCCATCAACTCATTTTCACTATCCCAAAATGTTTCTACAAATGATTTTTCAATCTCTTTTGTAATTTGTCTCCACTCGGAAGTCCTCCCCTTGCCATACCTCTCATTAAGTTCAATATAAAACTTAATAGCATTATACCACAATCCGTTAATTTCAACTGCAAGGCCGTTTCTGTTGACTACCGGCTTTCCTTCGATAACGGTATTCATCCATGTAAGAACATCATTCTCTCCTCCGGCATAAAGCAAGCCATCATCCTGCATAGAAATATTGTATGAAGTACCTTTTTTATATTCTTCAAGGATTTTCTTCATCACCTTTCCATATTTATCCCAGATCAATTTATCATCACCTGTAAACTCAATATATCGTTGCAATGCAAGAAAAAACCATAATGAGGCATCAACAGAGCTATAATGGAGCATACTTCCATCATCTGTGATCGGGAAAAACGGACCTTGCATTTTAGAAATCATTGTATCAACAATGCTTAGAAAATGACCGGTATCATTTTGAGTTAATAAAAGACCGGGTAATGACACAAAAGCAGTCCTGCCACAAATATGAAACCAGTGATAACCTGCAATTAATTCAGTGTTACCCTCTCTCTCAACCAAAAACTGCTTGGCAGCATTTTCCAGACAATGGATAAAAGTATCGCGGGGTACCCTATCTACAGTTTCCTTTGCAAACGCTCCCCGTAATTTTTTCGGTTCGATTTCGTTTAAACCCGCAGAAAAAATTATTACATCACCCTTCTTGACTGATAATTCAAATATTCCCGGCATATAAAGATCTTCATGATACTCATACCCTCTTGTCCTCTCTTTGGGATATTCTATGTTATAATTCCAGTCAGGATTATGTGCATATTTTGATTTTCTTGAAAACTGAAGATACAAATCGGAATAGGGTTCGTACATTCTAACCTTAATGCCATTCTTTATTTCAGTATAGGAAGTATCGGCATAGTCATTTTGCTTACTCAGTGAATGAACACTTCTGAATGCGAGCATAGGTTTAAACCTTAATGTAGTTGCCGAATGCGCTTCCAGAATTTCAAAACGGATCATAAACCTGTCTTCGCTCAATACATAAACTCTCTCTTTGGTCATAATCACACCACCCACCCTGTATGTAAGTTTAGGAATTGGTTCCGATTCAAAATCACGAATATATTTATGTCCTCGCGGTTCATAAGAATTATCTCCATAGCTGTGGATTGCTAGGTTAAATTCAGCATTCCGCTGTATCACAGTAACATCAAGGGTTGAAAGCAACACATGATGCCCCCTGTCAATCTGTGGCTGAAGGGCAACCAAAAGCCCATGGTACTTTCTTGTATTACACCCAACAATAGTAGTACTTGCATACGAACCTGCCCTGTTCGTCCTAAGTAACTCCTTATTCAAAGAATACTCAAGATTTATTAGTTTCGATTTATCAAATTTGATATAACTCATCGTAGTAAATCAGTTTTCCTGTCTAAAATTCATCACAAATATATAACAAAATTATTTAACCATATTTAACTTACCAATTGATAACATAAAGTTAATATGTGAATTGATTCTGATTCCCCAGCAAAATAGATGCAATTAGTTTTGATTCCTTAAATCAAACTATAATTATCAAATGATGGGAAATATTTACCGAAGCCTGAATTCAAAAGAGTTCCTGAGTTTGTCTTTTAATAGATAAAGAACAAAATAGTATGGTATAAGAATCCCAAAAGCCAGCAGACCTGCAATTCCTTCGTCATCAAATATATTCAAAGAGATGATTAATGTTGCAAATAAAACAATAAATGGTAGAATATAACCAAGAAAAACCGCTCTCTTTCCCATAGATTTCCCCATAAGTATCTCAACACTGTCTCCAACTTTATATATCCGGTTTCCTGAAACAGGAACTTCGATAATCTCTTCCTGCATATCATTTACATTGCAGGCACCCTTAACCTGGCAAGAGACACAAGCCGACTGAGCAATGATTGAAACATAGTAATAAGAATCATCAATATCCTTGATAATTCCGTTGTGTGTTATTGAATCAACTTCGCACTCTGTATTTTGATAATATTCATTCATTTACAATGAAAAACTATTTTGAAAAACCATACCTCTGTACTAAAGTTAGCAACTACTGATGATCAGATATGTTAAAAACATATAAGGTATTTCCGACTTTTTCAGCTAAAGCACGATATTTCTTTGTTATTCTGAAATACCAGATATTATTTTTTCTGGGAACTCTCTTTTTTAAATCAACTGCTCTATAATCACCATTTACAAGATTTTTCTTTGCTTTTAAATATTGTGAAGTCAATCCACGTTTTTTAATATAGTTAACAACTTTGCTGTTTTCTTTAACAATCATCCCATAAAATCTTCAAAATCACTATATTCATTACGCTTATGATTTTCCCAGGCAGCCTTTTCTTCTACTGAAAGTTGATCAATAGAGGTTCTAACCAAGAGTGTTTTATCGTCAAAGGAAGATAATAAAAACTCAAACAATTCCTCTTCCGAATGAAATTTACCAGGAAAATTTAATGTTGTGTTTTCTATTGTTATTGTCGTCATAATCCTTTTTATTACAGTACAAAGATACAATAAAAATCAACATACCAAATATCAGTAAAATATTCGTGATAGTTCTTAACCAAAATGAATTATTTTCCTAAAAACCCTCATATTCATACACTAGCTTTTTAAGGTGTTGAAACCGAAACAGGAAGAACTTTCCCATTATAATATTTATTTCCGTTTAAAGCGAAATCAGCAATATACTTCCCCATATCTTCTGCTGATAAAGGAGCTTTATAACCCGGGAATGCCTCTTCCAGCATTTCGGTCTGAACAGCACCAAGTGCCAGGCAATTAACGGCAATGCTGTCATCCTTAAATTCTTCTGCCAAAGCTTCGGTCAAAATGGCAACAGCACCCTTGCTTGCACTGTAAAGCGAAAGTCCCGGAAATTTCGCACTTCCCAGAACTCCTCCCATGCTACTTATATTTACAATATGGGCATTACCGCCAAAGAATGGCAACAATATTTTAATAACTCTATACACACTCTTGACATTGATATTGAATAAATTGTCAAAATCACTGTTGCATAAATCTTTAAAGGGCTTGTTTATAAGCTTGCCTGCATTGTTCACAAGGATATCAATATCTCCAACCTCATTTATGACCTGCAACAAAGCTTTCTCTGCATCGTCGCTTCCAATATCAACTGACAATGGAATGACTTCGGCACCAGGGTTTAT
Organism: Bacteroidales bacterium; assembly: GCA_029934735.1. GTDB lineage: Bacteria > Bacteroidota > Bacteroidia > Bacteroidales > JAADJA01 > JAADJA01. The sequence goes on along the minus strand of JAOZLR010000059.1, from coordinate 4,589 downwards.
TTTCCTGCACACATTTTTCAGGTTATCCAATTTACTCCCTGACCTTGCAACGGCAATAATTTTATTATTTCCAGTTGCAGCAAGTGACTTTACTGTGGCGAAGCCTATTCCCCTGCTTGCGCCTGTAACTATTATATTCATAGCATTAAATTTCTAACAAAAACCTACAACAAATGTACATAAAAAATTTTACTGATTTTTTTTTACATATTATTCAAATGATAATGATTACTTTTGGATTAGTTTTTGCAAAGCAAGAGCTTAAAATTGACAATATGAAATTAATAAAAATAACATCGGTATTATTTATTTTACTTGTTTCCACACTATGGAATTTTGCTTTTGCACAAGATAAAATAAATAATCAGGAGATTATAACGGCAATCCAAAAAGGTGATTATCTGAAACTTGCAGATAATTTCAACACAACCATTGATCTCCAGATTGGCAAAACAGATGGCAACTACAGCAAAACACAGGCAAAACAAATTTTAAAGGATTTTTTCAAAAAGTATCCGCCAAAATCTTTCAAAACAATTCATGAAGGCTCTTCAAAAAACAGCTCGGAGTATATTATAGGATCATACAATAGCGAAAAAAAGGAATTCAGAGTTTATATCCTTTTAAAGAAAATCAATTCAAAGTTGCGGATTCACATTTTACAGTTTGAAGAAGAATAATTAGCTATGGACATTGACAGAATTATTGAAGAGGCAATTATTGAGGACATTGGTGACGGTGATCATACATCTCTGGCAACCATTCCTGCCGACAAAACAGGTAAGGCACATCTTGTAATAAAAGAACCGGGAATTCTTGCTGGTGTTGATATTGCAGAAATGGTGTTTTCTAAAACAGACAATAGTTTAAAATTCCAAAAACTGATTTCAGATGGTTCTGAAGTAAAGCCCGGTGATATTGTTTTCACAGTTGAGGGGTGCTCCATTTCTATTCTTTCAGCCGAAAGGCTTGCTCTTAATTTCATGCAAAGAATGAGCGGGATTGCGACATACACGAACAAACTGGCGTCTCTGATTGCAGGCCTGAATACAAAATTGCTGGATACCCGAAAAACAACGCCATTGCTTCGTGAGCTGGAAAAATATTCGGTTAATGTAGGAGGTGGTGAAAACCATCGAATGGGGTTGTACGATATGATAATGATAAAAGATAATCATATTGATTTTGCCGGTGGTATAGTTCCGGCCATAGAATCGACAAAAAAATATCTCACAGATAAAAATAAGGATTTAAAAATTGAGATTGAAGTTAAGAACCTTGAAGAGCTGGAAATTGTGTTAAATTATGGTGGAATTGACAGAATAATGCTTGATAATTTCACCCCGGAAGATCTTAATAAGGCTGTTGTCATTATTGATGGAAAATATGAGACAGAGGCTTCCGGTGGAATTACAGAAAAGACAATCAGGAGATATGCTGAAACAGGGGTTGACTATATCTCTGTAGGAGCACTTACTCATCATATTAAAAGCCTTGACATGAGCCTTCTGGCTGTTAAATAATTATTTATGTGGGAAAAAATCCTTGACTCAAAGCTGGTTATAAAAATAACACACCGTCTAAAAAAGATGGTTTTGCCTGGATTTGACGGCATTCCGCTTTATGATGTTGGGGTATTCTTTGTTAGGGGTGTTGTGAATGGCTCCTTATCATCACGTGCATCATCAATTGCTTTCAGTTTCTTTCTTGCAATTTTCCCTATGATAATTACTTTTTTCACATTGATACCATTTATTCCAATTGAAAATTTTCACATCATATTACTTGATCTGATACAACAAATTACTCCAAACACGGCAAACGACATAATACAGGAAACTCTTACTGACATCATCAACCGACCAAGGGGAGGATTACTCTCCTTCACATTTGTTCTTACTCTTATTTTTGCAACAAATGGAATTGATAATCTGATTCAGGCTTTTAATACAACCTATCACACAATCGAAACACGAACACTTGTAAAGCAAAGGTTAATTGCCATTTTACTTTTCTTTATTATCAGTATAATTTTAGTCATATCAATAGGTCTGATAACTTTAGGCTCAGGTATAATCAATTATTTATTTGATCATCACTTGTTAACAAACTGGCTAACATACTTTTTACTTCAGGCGGTAAAATGGATTATACTGATTGCGAATCTTTTCTTCACAATTTCATTTATCTACTATCTTGCACCTGCCAAGGACAGCAAGTTTCGGTTTATTTCGGCAGGCTCTACATTAGCAACTGTTTTATCAATTGTTACAATGTTGGGTTTTAATTTTTATGTTCAAAATTTTTCAAGCTATAATGCCTTGTATGGCTCAATAGGAACACTGCTGATTATCCTAATATGGATTTACATAAACTCTTTCATTCTGCTAATTGGCTTTGAACTCAATGCCAGTATTCAGGGAGCAAAAAAGGATAAGACTTTGCAGGAAGCTTCGAAATCCCATTACCTTTCCCGAACAGCCGGCAAATCCCAATAGGACTGCCTTGCGCAATCGAATTTTATGAATTATTTAGAATTCATAAAAATTATATATCTTTGTGAGGTAAAATTCTAGTGTTAATAAGAATGTTAATAAGTAAGAGGCAACTTTTTTGTTTCTTTTCATGTCTTAATAATCAGAGTAATAAAAATAGCAAGGGCTAATATAGTATATCTCTAAAAAACAATTAGTTAACTTGCCTTTTCAAAACATGCGCAATGATTAGAAAAATTACTGTTTTACTTGCATTTGCAATATTAGTTACAATCAGCAATAAAATATCAGCTCAAATCAACATTCAGTCGGGAGTAGAACCTATTGCAATGGTTGAGAATATTGTTGGTGAAGGCGTTGTATTCGACAATGTTCAATACACAGGAGCTAACTCGGCAAGAGGAATCTTCACAAATGGAAGCACAACAAATCTCGGTATCGAAAGTGGAATATTTCTAACATCTGGTGCCGGATATGTTATTCCCGGACCTAACACTCAGTCAAGTGCCGGATCAAATAATGGTATGTCAGGAGATGCAACACTTACAGGGTTAGCAGGTGTTTCAACTTACGATGCCTCTGTTTTACAATTTGATTTTGTTCCTGAATCTGATACATTACGTTTTAAATATGTATTTGGTTCTGAAGAGTACAATGAATATGTATTTTCAAGTTTTAATGATGTTTTCGGCTATTTTGTTACCGGCCCAGATCCCAATGGAGGCTATTTCAGTAATGAAAATGTTGCACTGATTCCCGGAACGGAAATTCCAATTGCAATAAATAATGTAAACAACGGATGGTCTTCTCCCGGAGTTGTACCAAACGGCCCATGTACTCATTGCGAGTATTATGTAGATAACACAGGCGGGATGACACTGGAATATGACGGATTTACTGCTGTACTGACAGCTTGGATTATGGTCGTCCCCTGCGAAACTTATCACATAAAAATGGCTATCGCCGATGCTGGTGATCATATATTTGACTCAGGAGTTTTCCTTGAGGAAAACAGTTTTGAAAGTCCGAAAATTGAAGTTGAGGCCGAGCCAACTCCTGAAGGAGTATCTGACAATATGGTTGAAGGATGTGTTGAAGCTGATATCATTTTCAGACTACCAAACTCAAGTTATGCACCAATTACGATTAATTATGAAATAACAGGTACCGCCGATCCAGATCTAGACTTTGAAGATCCAATCCCGACTTCGATAACCATTGATGAAGGAAACGACAGTGCCTTTATTCATGTTGCACCCATAAAAGACGGAATGCTTGAAGGTGATGAAACTCTCATTTTTATCATTACAAATGAGCTTGGTTGCACGGTTAGATACGACACTGTTGAGTTTATCATTGTTGATTATGTTGATATGGTACTTTCAATAACGCCTGATATGGCTATTTGTGAAGGCCAGACAGTAGAACTTGTCACAGAGGCATTTAACGGAATATCTCCTTACTTCTATCAATGGGTAGAACCTTCAATTGAGAATGACACTATAGAGGTTACACCTGAAGAAACTACAACATACAAAGTCCAGGTTACAGATATGTGTGAGGGCTTTATTGAAGATTCGGTTACCATAGTAGTCCTTCCAATGCCTGAACTTAACCTTGGTAACGATACAGTTGTATGTGGTGCTGACTCACTTGTTCTACACGCAGGAGGAGGCTTTACATCATACCAGTGGCAGGATGGTTCTGCCGACTCAATTTATGTTGTTACCGAACCCGGCACATACTGGGTGCAGGTAATGGCTCCAAACGGCTGTACTGCCGGCGACCAGATTACTGTTAACTTCTTCCCTCCCATTTTTGTTGACCTTGGGATAGATACTGTTATTTGCATAGGAGAAACTGTAATACTTGATGCAGGAGGCGGATTTGAATCTTATTACTGGCAGGATGGCTCGAACAATCAGACTTATGACGTTACAATAACAGGAACTTACTGGGTACAGGTATTCGATGCTAACGGTTGCACTACCTTCGACACGATCCAGGTCAGCGTTGATGATGATGCCCCTGAGTTTTCTCTTGGAGATGACATGACCCTGTGTTATGGTGTAAGTTACACACTAAGCACGGGAT
>JAOZLR010000351.1 GCA_029934735.1 Bacteroidales bacterium | reverse complement strand
TCTGAGCTGTCTGCGCACAGTTGCAGGTTGTGATGTCCACCATTTTGATGAAATTGTCACGTTTTTTCTTTAATGGAGCAATGAAATTATTCCAGGCTTTCTTCTTTGCTTCTTTAGCCCGTTCAGAAGCTTCATCTTCAATTTTGTCAAGTGTTGCAGCCGTTGCAATATTCTCTCTAATGACCCACTCCCGCATTTTTTTGATTCCGTCAAATTCGATTTCCCACGCAAGTCGCTCCTTTGGCTTATATCTTTCGTGCGAACCTGATGTTGAGTGTCCCTGGGGTTGTGTAACCTCTGTGATATGGAATATTGCAGGAATATGCTTCTCCCTGCAAACAGGGATTCCCTCTTCATAAACCTTGCACAATCCTTCATAATCCCAACCTTTGGCTTTATAAATTAGAAATCCGTCACTTTTAGCATCTTTTGAAAAACCTTTAAGAGCCTCAGAAATATTGTTTTTTATGGTTTGGAATTTTCTTGGAACAGAAATGCCGTATCCATCATCCCAGATAGATATTGCAAGTGGAACCTGCATAACACCGGCAGCATTTAGTGTCTCAAAAAAGTAACCTTCCGAAGTGGATGAGTCGCCGATAGTGCCAAAGGCAACCTCATTACCATTGACAGTGAATTTTTTAAATTCCGGTCTCTCCTGATTTGCCCTGAAGAGTTTAGAGGCCAGTGCCAGCCCCAGAAGACGTGGCATCTGTCCGGCAGTAGGGGATATGTCAGCAGATGAGTTTTTACGTTTGGTCAGGTCGAGCCATTCACCATTCTTGTCAATTGTATTTGTTGAGAAGTGATTATTCATTAGCCGTCCGGCAGCCTGGGGATTGAATTTATCATCAGTATCGCCATAAAGCTGTGCAAAGAACTCTTCCAGTGTCATTAAGCCGGCTGCAAACATAAAGGTCTGGTCACGGTAGTATCCCGACCTCCAGTCACCATTTCTGAAAACCTTTGCCAATGCTAGTTGTGGTATCTCCTTGCCATCACCGAAGATGCCGAATTTAGCTTTTCCTGTAAGCACCTCGCGACGGCCAATAAGACTAACCTGCCTGCTTTCGTTTGCAATGCGGTAATCTCTTAAAACCTCATCAATATATTTCTTTGAATGTTTCTTTGTATTTCTTCCCGGACTTCTCATAGGTTTGTGTCAAAATTTAATTTTATAAAGATACTTAAAAATGGATATTAAAGATAACGTTTATTTTATTGAATTGTTTAAAGTGAGTGGAATGATGGAATATGAAACTCCTACAAGGTTTTGACTGGCCAGTAGGTGGAACAACCTTGCAGGTGTTTGGAAGAATGTTGTGACATTTTGGAACAATAGAATGGGTATTCTTAATACTGTGATATCATTTTTCGTGTGGTAATTGTTATAGATATATAAATATTTAACATTGCAATTTTCTCTACTTTTGGCACAACAAATTTTATACTAACTAATTGAATTGTAAATTGTGAAAAAGCAGGATTTTTATTTCTTAGGCATCGTAATATTGTTATTTCTTCCCTTTTTTATCAGTAAGGATGTTTATGATTTCTATAAAGAATTTAACCATAATCACGGAATGGTTACAGCCTTCCTGAAATTTGCCATCCTTGCTACTCTAGGCGAGCTTGTTGGTCTGAGGATAAAAACAGGCGCCTACTATGAAATTGGTTTCGGAGTGTTGCCCCGTGCACTTGTCTGGGGTTTTATCGGACTTACAATTAAGCTTGCTTTTGTGATATTTGCCAGCGGAACACCTGTCTTTTTGAATTATATGGGTTTGAGTGATGCAACCGTGGCTATGAATGGTAGCTTTTCAACAACAAAGTTGTTTGTTGCCTTTTGCATTAGTGTAGCTATGAATATTATTTATGCTCCCGTAATGATGACTTTTCATAAGATTTCTGATATTCACATTGTCAGTAATGCTGGAACACTGAAAGGGTTTTTTACGCCGGTTCATTTTGATAAAATCTTAACAGGAATGAATTGGGATGTAATGTGGAACTTTGTATTTAAAAAGACAATTCCCTTTTTCTGGATACCGGCACATACAATTACCTTTCTGCTGCCACCCGACGTGCAAGTGTTGTTTGCTGCATTACTCGGTATTGCCCTCGGAACGATTTTGGCTGTTGCTGGAAAGAAATAATCAACTTTGTATTGGCTTTGTAGGATGGATAACATAGTAGGATTAGAAATGGTTTTTCTCAATTGATAATATGGTTGGAATTATAACAGGTAGTCCTAATCCCAATAAGTATAGAGTGTTCTAAAAACCAGACTAAAAAAGGAAGGTAATAAGTTGACTGCAATTTGTAGTCATCTGAAAATACAATTGTCATAAACTGGTATATTTTGAAGGATTTGTAATTGATTATGAAAGACTTACGCTAGAATTGATTTCGTCATTGCGAGGAATCGGAAGATTGGCCAAGTGTGTTGGAATTCCGTCGCAATCTGTCTGCGATGAAACACAACCTGGTAGCAAGTCACAGTCCTAACTTCAAACGGATTGCGACGCCCCGGCGCACAAACCTAACCCAATTGCTCGCAATGACGTGTTAATTAGAGAGTTGTCGTCATTGCGAGGCACAAGTCTCCTGATTTATTATTATTCAGGCAAATCAGAAATTAAAGAAAGACCTTTTGTTTTTTTATTACCTTTACATTCTCAATATCAACTTTATCAGCTGATGAAAACAAGAATAGCTTTTGTTATCTTCATTCTTTTCCTGGTAAGTTTTACCCAGGGCCAGATTAAATTCAGGGTTAAAAACCTGAATGCAGACAGCCTTGCTGCTCTCATTCCTGAAAAAGAAGGCTCTGAGCTTGCCGAAGTGCTGAACCTGCTCTCTAATGTAATTTGCAGAAAAGATATCGACAGCAGTATCAGTCTGTCAAGCCGGGCAATTGTTCTGTCAGAAAAGCTTGAATACAAAAAGGGTCTGGCAGATGGATACTTCAATGTCGGTAATGGCTACTATTTATTGGACAGCCTGCGCCCTGCTATTTCGAATTACCTGAAAGCTCTACGAATTTATGAAGACATTGAGCCTTCAGTAGAATATGGCTACCTCTGTATGCAACTGATGGTTATGAACTACTATGCCGGCAGAGGTGAAAAGAATCAACACTATTTAGAAACGGCCAAAAGTATTTTTGATAAAATAGGTGATAACGGGGATAAATATATGATCTATTTTTCTCAGGGTGTTGGTAAAAATGTTCAGCAATATCCGGAACCCGACTCAGTCATTTATTATTGCAATATAGCTAAGACTTTCATTGATACTGCTGTAGAACAGAATGAACTGGCATACATTTACAGTGAGATAGGGGAGGCCTAAGCTGTTAAAAATTTGAGTTTATCTCAAAAAAGTTCCCCCAGTTTTTGTTT
>JAOZLR010000350.1 GCA_029934735.1 Bacteroidales bacterium | reverse complement strand
TCCATTCCTTCTTTGGTCATATCATAAACTAATTGACAATCTTCTATCATGATTATTATTTTATCAAGTTCGTTGCAAATTTAATAATAATCTTTCATTATCCAATTTTTTGTATATTAGTCGCTCAAAAGGTGGCTATTTAAACTTGACTGATAAATTCTTAATATTTCAATATAATATAAAGACATAGCGGATGAAGAAAATTGTTGTTTTAACAGGTGCCGGCATTAGTGCCGAGAGTGGAATCAGTACATTCAGAGATAGTAATGGATTATGGAAAAAATATCGTTTTGAGGAGCTTGCCAGCCCTGAAGCCTGGGAGAGAAATCCTGAATTGGTACTTGAGTTTTACAATATGCGGCGTAAGCAGCTTTTTGAGGTCGAACCCAATGCTGCACATTATGCCCTTGTTGACCTTGAGCAGAAATATGATGTTCAAATAATTACACAGAATGTTGATGATCTTCACGAGAGAGCAGGGTCGAAAAATGTATTACATCTGCATGGCGAGTTGAAAAAGGTAAGGAGTACTGTTGACCCGGATCTTGTTTACGAGCTTGACCATTGGGAGTTGAAGCTTGGTGATAATTGTGAAAAGGGCTCGCAGTTACGTCCGCATATTGTTTGGTTTGGTGAAGCTGTTCCGATGATTGGCCCGGCAGCAGAAAAAGCATCAACAGCAGATATTGTCATTGTAATCGGAACATCAATGGTTGTTTATCCGGCTGCCGGATTAATAGGATATGCAAAATCAGATATCCCGAAGTATTATGTTGACCCTAAAGCATCACATTTTGGAGGAGTATCTAATCTGACAGTTATTGAAAAAAAAGCCGGTTTAGGGGTGCCTGAGCTAGTTCGTCAATTGCTTAATGGATAATTTTTTTTTACAAATTAGGATTATTCTTGTATCTTTACAATCAAAAAGGAGTAATATTGTTAATATTATGAAGCTTAAATCTAAAATTTCTTTACCTATAATATTGTCAGGAATAGTATTGCTGACAATAATGATTCTGATTATTCGCTATTTTATTATTAGTGCGATAAATGATAATACTGATAAATTGATTGATGCTGAGGTTTATGGTTTATCCCAAATACAAGATGACTTAAGTACCAAAGCTTTATTTGCAGCTTCAATTATTTCAAAATTGGAAGTAGTAAGCCATGCGTATGAAGAATATTACAAAACCGGCAATATTGATTCGAGTTCGCAATTTCTGAGAACAAGATTTAGAATGATAACCGAGTCAATTAAATTAAATACGGGATTGACTCCAAGAATACATTTTCATTTACCCCCGGCACGTTCTTTTTTTAGAAGCTGGTCGGATAAAAAAGGTGATGATATTTCCGGGTTTAGAAAAACGATTCTTTATGTTTTTAAAACACATAAATCTGTTAAGGGAATTGAGACAGGAAGAGGAGGGTTTGTTATAAGAGGTATTGTGCCCATTATTTCCGATGATAGTTCATACCTGGGCTCTGTTGAGGTTTTTTTTGACATTAATGAGGTTCTTAATCACGTTGGCTCAATGAGAAACGAAGAGTTTGCAATATTTATAAATAAAGATTTGCTAAATATTGCAACGAATTTTCTTGAAGATGATGCTTCAAATATCCTGCACGATAATGCGAGTATCGGGAATTATGTTTTAGTTGGTAAAACTAAGGGGTTTGTTATAGATAATATTTCACTGGAGGATTTAGATTTGGCTGACAAAGGTATTTTTAATAAAGGAGATATTAAGTTTGCCATTACTCCAATTAGTAATTTTGCAGGAGAAAAAGAAGGTATTGGTATCTTACAGGTTGACATGTCGTTTTTCATGAATAACTTAAGAAGAATAACCTATGTTTTTCTCGGGATAACAATAATCCTTATCGGACTTGTCCTTGCGTTATTGATTGTATTGATAAATATGCAAATAATTAATCGAATTAAAAATGTTGATTCCGGTTTAAAAAAACTAGCCAGGGGTACGAAGGCTGAAGGTATTGAGGTTAGGCATAATGATGAAATAGGAGAGTTAGAAACATCCTTAATTGTTTTGAGTGAAGCGATATCAAAAAATGTTCAATTTGCCCTTGAAACTGGAAAGTGGAATTTCGATACCGATTATAAACTGCTTTCCAGAGATGATACTCTTGGAATAGCCTTATTGCAAATGAGAGATAATTTGCAGGAGAATCTTTATCAGCTTGAAAAGAAATCTAAAGAGCTGGGAAGTTTAAACGAGGAGCTTGTGGAAGTGAATATTAAACTTGAGCAATCCGACAAACTAAAATCAGCTTTCCTTGCCAATATATCACATGAGATCAGGACTCCGATGAATGGTATAGTTGGATTTTCAAACTTAATGTGTGATAGAAATATTACTCATATTGAGCGAAAGGATTATTTCAGTGTTGTTCAGTCAAGTTGCACTCAACTTCTTTCGATAATTGATGATTTGGTTGACATTTCAAAAATTGAAGCAGGGATGGTGGAGCTTTATGAAACAATTACAAACCTTAACAAATTGGTCAGTGATTTTTATGACTTTTATTCACCTTCAGCGAAAGATAAGCACATTGAGATGCATTACAAGTGTGATTTAGACAATGATAAGGCTTTTGTAATGATAGATAATACCAAGCTGAATCAGATACTTACTAATCTTATTGACAATGCGTTGAAATTTACAGAAGAAGGACAAATAGGTTTTGGATATGAAATCAAGGGTCAATTTATTGAATTCTGGGTTAAGGACACAGGCTTCGGGATTTCTGAAGATGACCTTGAAATTGTATTTGAGAGGTTCAGGCAGGCAGATAGCCTTTCGGATCATAAACTATATAGGGGGACAGGCTTGGGACTTTCCATTTGCAAAGCTTTTGTTGAAGAGATGGGAGGTGAAATATGGGTTGAGTCTGAAGTAGAGCAGGGAAGCATATTTTATTTTGCAATTCCGCATAAACCTGTAACAGATGATAGTCAAAATTTTAGGGATGACTTATCCGAGACTGATAATCAGAAAGATAATTGGACTGGTAAAAAAATCCTTGTTGTAGAAGATGAACCCACAAACTACCTTTTCCTGGAAGTGTTGCTTAAAAAAACCGGTGCTTCAGTTCTGCATGCTGTTACGGGAAAAGAAGCAGTAGATATTTCCATGGCAAATCCTGATATTGATGTTGTGCTGATGGACATTCAATTACCTGAGATGGATGGGTATGAAGCCACAAGAATAATAAAATCTGTCAGACCTGACTTGCCAATTATTACGCAGACAGGTTACGCTCTTTCAGGGGATGACAGAAAAGCTTTTGATGCCGGAGCTGATGAATATATCAGCAAACCGATAATCACAAAAAAGCTTCTCCGGATGATGCGGAAGTATTTATCATAACAAAAGCCCGACCAAAAAACTTTGATC
>JAOZLR010000349.1 GCA_029934735.1 Bacteroidales bacterium | reverse complement strand
AAACACAAAAAATGATTCGTCAAGGGAAATTAAGCATTTCCGAAAAAAATGATGAAATTGTATTTCGGTTGAAGAAGTAATACCTATTATATAATTAATTATTATTTTACTATCTTTATAGCAAAACATCCAAAAATCAATGATGCCTTATTTATCTATATCCATAAAAACACTAATAAGATTGAAAACCCTATTTCTTTTTATCCTACTATTTCTATTTATCCATCAAGCTCATTCTCAGGATTTTTGGGAGCAATTGAATTTTCCAGATGATACTTTATCTATTAAATGTATTACCACTAATAATGCAGGTGATATTTTTTTAGGATTGGGCGCTGCTGGGGAAACCGGAGGGGTGCTTCGTTCTACTGATAATGGGGGATCATGGGAGTTGGTTTTTAATTACCAATTCTCAATATTGTCCATTGCGTGTAACAAGAATGGGGATATATATATTGGGAAAAGTGGGCCTGATCAATTTGCTGTATCAAATGATAACGGAGAAACATGGGCTGATATTGAAATTACATCCTTCTCTGAAGGGACAATACATAAAATTTTATGCATAGATAATGATACCATATATTTGGGTTTGTGGCCTGATAATGGTGCACTATTTGTTCTTTCAGTTGATGGCGGAAATACGTGGCATTCTTCAAATGTTACAGATAAACAGAACGAATATATTTCTGATATTGATATCACAAGTGATGGTATAATTTATGTAAGTACTATGGGTTATTTTTTCGACCAAGGAGGCGTTTACAAATCGGAGGATGGTGGATATAGCTGGGATTATGTAGGATTATTAAATCATCAAATCCTGGCATTAGAAATAAATTCAAATAATGATGTTTTTACTACCGATTGGTGGGTGATAGATTATAATGAAAATCCCGGAATACATGCACTTTATAATGGAACCGATGAGTTTGTACGCATATTACCGGCAACTGACGGAAGAGATCTCGCCATTAATGGCGAAGATATCATTTATGCTTGTTATCATAGTAAAGAAGCATATTCACAGGATAATGGGCAAAGTTTCCAGCTAATTGAAGATGATGAATTGCCTACAAATCATTTGTATAATTTGCATATTGATAATGAAAATTATATTTATGGTACAAATCCTAAATTTGTTGTAAAAAGCATCAATCCAACTATTACTGGAATAAATACAGCAAACAAAACAATAAAAAAGAATATTCAGATATTTCCTAATCCTATTGTCGACATGCTAAATGCTTATATCAAAACAAGCAGGAACAACAGCTCCCCTGTAATAGTTTATATTTATGATGTAAGTGGGCAATTACAATATAAAAATACAGAAGTTTTAACCAATAATCAACTTAAAATAAATACAACACCTTTAATATCAGGTATTTATGTTTTGAAAGTTTGTATTGAGGATCAGATATTTATACAGAAGTTTATAAAATAAAGGAAATTTATTAACCCCAAATATAATTGTTATGAGAAAAATACACTTTTTAATTCCAATTATGGTATTACTACCAGTAGTACTATTCGCTCAAATAAATATGAACCCCGACCCCAAATGGTGACCCTTGGTATACAAATGGTTGTACCGCTCTTTCAAATGAAGAATCAGTCAGGATTCCAATTATCTTTACTCCAACCCAATATAAATAATATGAAAAAATCAACTCTAACATTAATCCTCCTAATTATCACCTCTACTTTAAATCTTTTATCTGCTCAGGATTTCTGGGAGCAATTGAACTTTACGGATACAGCCAAGATTTGGTGTTTTGATATAAATAGCCAAAATGAAATATTGGTTGGAACAGGAGAAGGTTTCGACTATGGTAGAATCTATAAATCAAGCGATTTAGGACTAACCTGGTCTGTGTTTTATGATTTTAATGGAGAATTAGTATCAAGAATGGGCATTACGGATTCCGATAAAATATATGTTAGCAAAGGATCTCAGAGTGTTGTCTATTCTGATGATAATGGAGTTTCGTGGCACGATATTGAATTGCCACCCTATGCATATTTTGGAATAAACGAACTATTATGTGTGGGCAACGATACCGTTTATCTTGGTTTTTGGGAGGAAGATGGTGGATTATTAATTAGAACTGCAGATAATGGCCAAACCTGGGATAGTTTATTCCGAACTCATGAGCATTCGAGCGAATATATTGGTGATATTTTAGTTGCAAATTCCAATGATATTTATTTGGGTCTTGGGGCGTATTTCCCCAATATGGGAGGTGTTTATAAATCAAGTGATAATGGACAAACTTGGGAATTTTTAGGCTTATTAAATCACAGTATATCAGCTCTGGAGGTTAATAGTAACAATGATTTAATAGCTGGAGTAAGAGGAGCTGCAGGTAATAATTCTTCGGGTATATATATATTAAGGAATGGATTAAACGAATGGGAACCTTTATTTATTGGTAGAACGATTGAGGATTTATTAATCAACAATGCTGGGCATATATATTTTTCAAGCTCTTGGCCCTCTGGTATTGGTCGATCAACTGACGGAGGAGATAATTTTGAATGGTTACTTGATGGATTATCAGGAGTTGGTATTGAGGAATTATTATTAGATAATGAAGAATTTATATATGCAAAAACTCCACCTCAAAGTTCAAGTAGTATAATTTTTAGGAGTTCAAATACTACAGTGGGCATTAATAATAATGATTTATTAGCTAATGAAATTAGAATTAATCCTAATCCATTTGAAAATGAAATTTTTATCGATCTGGTTCAAATGTTTTCAGCAAAAACACATATTAGAATAATCAATATTAGCGGTCAGATAGTTTTTAATCAATCTGTTTCAAGTGATGTTTCTACAATAAAAATCCCAACAGAACATTATCCTTCTGGCTTATATATAGCACAATTTATTTCTAATTCATCAACTAGATCATATAAATTAGTTAAACCTTAAATACGCTTTATTATGAAAAATAAAATCAATTTTATGCTTTTAATCTTTATGGTAGCTTTTGGCTCTATAACAAAAGCCCAATTAGTCAACATTAATCCAGACCCTTTAGGAAATCCATGGATTGTAAATGATGTTATACCAGCTACTGAGGAAGAATTGGCAAGAATTATAACTATTATCGTTCTGATAGATCATAAAACCATCATCCAAATCTTTTGAAGATTCTCCATCAATGGTATAACCACTTACCTTTCTTCTTTTGATAAAATCTACAGAAAAAGGATTTATTTCTTTCGCCTCTTCAAGACATTTGGGGTCGAATTTTTCTTTTAATTGCATAATGCAAATCTTATAAAAATTGTAATAGCCTGTGTTTGATATAAAATAGTAATACAAAAATAATGAAATAAAACACAAAACCCCGCAAATGCGGGGTTTTATTATAATATATAGATCTGAATTGATTATTTCACACCAGCCATTTTTTCTAACATATCGGTAG
>JAOZLR010000348.1 GCA_029934735.1 Bacteroidales bacterium | reverse complement strand
TAATTAGGAGCCTTGCTGAACAAATTCAATATTCCTGATAAATCCCTTATACTTAGTCCTTTTAACAGGGGAGTCTTTAAATATTTTTTTGAATTGTTCCTCTGTAAGATTTTGCCAGTCAGGTTTGCGGAGTTCCTTTAAGATATCCGGCTGGTCAAAGTCCGGTTCGTCATGAGCTTTTGAAAAACGATTCCATGGACAAACATCCTGACAGATATCACAACCGAAAATCCAGTCATCAAACTCTCCTTTGAATTTTTCAGGAATAGCAGAATCTTTATTTTCAATAGTAAGATAAGAGATGCATTTTCGTGCATCAACCTTGTAAGGTTGCAGTGCTTCTGTCGGACATGCATCGATACATTTTGTGCAGGTTCCGCAGAAATTCTCAATTCTTTGCACATTGTAATCCAGTTTCAGGTCGGTGATTATCTCTCCAATGAAAAAGAAAGAACCCTGTTCTTTAGTTATCAAATTTGTATTTTTTCCAATCCAGCCAAGCCCTGACCTTACAGCCCAGGCACGGTCAAGAACAGGAGCAGAGTCGGTATAAGCTCTCGCATTAATGCTTCCTGCTTCTGACTCAATATATTCTATTAGCTGATTAAGTCTCTTTTTTATGATAAAGTGATAATCTTTACCGTAAGCATATTTTGATATTTTGTAATTATTTTTTTCGGGAATCTTTGTCTTTGGGAAATAATTGTATAAAACGGAAATAACCGATTTTGCATTTTCGAAAAGTTTACGTGGGTCAGTTCTTTTATCGAAATGGTTTTCCATATATTGCATTCCGGCCTGCTCTTCACTATTCAGCCACTTTTTTAACCTTTGCGCATCATCTTTCAAAAACCCGGCGTTAGAGATTCCGCAGTCGTAAAAACCCAACTCTTTTGCTTTTGCTATTATTCTTTTTGAAAGGCTATTCAAATTATAATTTTGATTATATGGATAATTGAAACTATTTTTTATGGTTACATACTGATGTGACAAACGATCAGACCACATTAATGAGACAAGTGTCCATGCCCAAATTAATGAGACAAGCGTCCACGCTTGTCATTTACTTACTACTTTGCCATTGCCGTGTTAACCATACAAGGTTCATCAGCCGCATTATCCTGCACACAAACCCACAAACCTACAAGGTTCACCAACCGCACCTTCCGGCACGCAAGCCTTACAGGTTTTGTCGTATATCTACATCTCCTCCATCACCTCATCAGTAATTTCAAGGTTATGGAATACTTTTTGGACATCATCGTCATCCTCAAAAAGGTCAACGACCTTTAATATTTTCAAAGCATCCCTTTTTTCAAGTTTTACCGTATCGTGTGGTATTCTCTGAAGCTCTGCATTCTCGGGTTCAATACCCATCTCTTCCAGCTTTTTCTGCATATTCCCGAAATCCTCCATAGCAGTAGTAACTGAGAAAAAATCCTCTTCTATTTCAATATCTTCGGCACCTCCGTCAATCATCTCCAGTTCAAAATCATCCTGATCGAGTTCACCCTTTGGGACCAAAAAAATACCTTTTCGCTCGAACATAAAACTTAGTGAGCCGTTTGTCCCGAGGTTTCCGGAGTATTTATTGAAAATAGCCCTTACATTACTAATCGTGCGTTGCTGATTATCAGTTGTGCATTCAATATATATTGCAATACCATGCGAAAGATACCCTTCATAAGTAAGCTCAGTAAAACTTGCTGAATCTTTGTCTTTACCTTTGCTAATTGCCCTTTCAATATTATCTTTAGGCATACTGGCTCCTTTAGCATTTGCTATGGCAAGCCTCAGACGTGGATTGTTGTCAATATCAGCTCCCCCCTCTTTGACAGCAACAGTTATATCTTTAACTATTTTTGAGAATATCTTGGAGCGCTTGGCATCAGCAGCTCCCTTTTTGCGTTTTATTGTTGACCATTTACTATGTCCTGACATATCTTGTGAATTATTGATAATTATTTATTGTCCGTTTTATCAGTATCCTGAGAAATTGAGCGTAAAATTATAAAAAGTTTGTGATATTACAGTGAAGGAATTCGGGTTTTGTGAAAAATTTGTTTAGCTAACGCAACTAAAATTATAATTCCCTCATCATATTATTAAAAACAACATCACATTTTTGTAATACAATTTTTATGCTCTAAAATTTACCTATTTTTAGTAGACTTCCATTTACAAACTAAATTTATTAGTATGCAAAGACTTAAGATTGTATTGCTTATTGTATTTTCAGGTGTACTTTTTACAGCACTTTTTTATCATCACTATTTGGGTTTAAACCTTCTTATATTTGAAGTATTTCTTCTGTCGTCGGTGGCAATATTCAAAAAGGCAGAGTTAAAGGGTAGGCTTGTTCTGGTCACTCTTTTGGGGACAATCCTTACTGCTGTTTTGGTGGTTATCCATAATTCGGCATTGTCCATTACTGCTAATTTTATATCCATATTTCTGTTTTTTGGAATTATTATTTTTCCGCAGTTGCGAAACCTTTCTTATGCACCGTTACTTGGTGCATACAACCTCTTTAAATCGCAGGGTAGTTTTATCAGGTTATTGTCTGAAGGTAATACAAAGGTGACAACTGCTGTCAGGTATTTGAAAATTTTTGGTATCCCAATAATAGTATTTTTTATTTTTTTGTTGATATACAAGGTGTCGAATCCCATTTTTGAAAAATATACCGATTCTGCTGCAGAGGTTATAAGCCACTGGGTAACTTCTATGTTTGAGAACATCAACATCCCATTGCTTTTGACCTTTTTTCTGGGATTGTTTTTGAGTAATTTCTTTTTTCTTGGTAAGGCAAACCAGGCGATTGTAAACAAGGATATGTCTGGTAGCGATACTCTTGTCAGGAAAAGGAGGAAGCATATATTTGACTTCAGGAAAACCGGTTTGATATATGAATATAAGACCGGTCTGTTTTTATTTGTTATTCTGAATTTGTTGCTTTTAATCGTTAATACAATTGATGTTTACTGGGTATGGTTTAATTTTGAGTGGAACGGGCAGTATCTGAAACAGTTTGTTCACGAAGGGACGTATCTTCTGATTTTTTCGGTGTTATTTTCCATCGTCCTAACGCTCTATTTTTTCAGAGGCAACCTCAACTTCCTGGAAAATAACAAATGGCTTCTCCGTTTATCAAAACTCTGGCTTCTGCAAAATGCTATTCTTGTTGTTTCTGTTGCCATCCGTAATTTTTGGTATATTCATTATTTTGCACTTGCATATAAAAGAATCGGGGTTATTTTCTTTTTAATTGCTATACTATTTAGCTTGTATTTTGTATTTCGTAAAATCGAATTTAAAAAATCTTCCTATTATCTCTTCAGGACAAATTCTCTGGCAGTATATATTATCCTTGTCTCGATGACTCTGTTTAACTGGGATATCATTATTGCAAAATATAATTTCAGCCATTATAAAACATCCTTTGT
>JAOZLR010000347.1 GCA_029934735.1 Bacteroidales bacterium | reverse complement strand
CGTATAGCTTTCACCGGAGAAATTTTGGTTATAATATAAGTAGGAAGTATCAGCATTAAAGATGTTACAAACAAAGTTCCAGCATTGATAGCCAGAAGATGAGACAATTGAATATTAACAGGCACCTCAGAAAGATAATACGACTCCTGATTCAGTTTCAACAATCCCGTTTCGAGTTGCAGAAAACACATACCCAGTGCAATTACATTTCCCCAGATCAACCCTTTTCCAATTATATAAACCGTGTTATAAACAAATATTTTACGAATACTTCTGTTTTCAGTACCGAGAGCTTTCAAAGTTCCAATCATATTGGTGCGTTCCAGAATAAGAATAAGTAAAGTCGAGATCATTGTGATTCCCGCTACCAATACCATTAAGGCAATAATAATCACAACATTTATATCCTGTAACTTAAGCCACTCAAATATTTGAGGATACAATTCTACAATTGTGCGAGACTTTAGTTTATACCCAATAGCCTTACTAACGACATTCCCCATCCGGTCAATATCTTTAAAATCATCCACAAACACTTCAAAACCACCAACCTCATTATCATCCCACTTGTTTAATTTTCTAATATGGTGAATATCACCAAAGACAAACATTTTGTCAAACTCATTTAGCCCAGTTTCATAAATACCTGAGATATTAAACTTACGCCCCCTTGGTTGCAGTTCATCACTGGCAACAAAATACATTCTCAAAGCCGCCCCCACATCTAATCCCAATCTGGAAGCAAGATACTTTGAAATAATAACATCGTTTGTAGTAACAGAGTCTGATACAGTAAAAACCATACCCTTCTCCAATTTATTCTTAAAAAAGGACCAATCAAAATCACTTCCAACACCCTTAAGGACAACCCCCTCAATTTGATTATCAGCCTTAATGATACCAGCCTTTTGAGCGAAAATCTGTATCTTCCTGATACCCTTTACAGAATCAAGCCCCGGGTAAAACGGTTGAAACATATCAATAGGAGAAGCCTCATAAGAAGAATTAACCTCATAACTAGTAATCTGAATATCAGCACCAAAACCAACAACCTTATCCCGAATTTGATTTTGAAACCCTGTAACTATAGCAATAGAAACAATCATAGCAGCCAGCCCCAAAGCAACGCTGGCAACTCCCAACCGCACTATTGGTTTCGAAAAGCCATTCGCCCCCTTTGAGAAAATCCGATTTGCTATGAAAAATTCAAAATTCAAAATATTTTTTTTTGCAAAAATATCAATTATAATAAAGCTACTCAATAAATAAAATAGGACTAAAGAGCAATAATTTAATACAGTAAGCACATTTTAACAATAATAGCACTAAATAAATCCACTAAATGATACAGCAATTACCATTTACCCCAACTCTGTGACTGTTTTATTGAATATTTACCCCAACTCTGTGACAGATTCACAAATTATTTACCCCTATTTTGTGACAAACCAAAAATAATATATATCTTTGTGGTATGTTTAGGAGAGAAATAATTAACGAATTAACAGTATGGTCAAACCAAACTGACAGGAAGCCACTCATATTGAAAGGAGCCAGACAAGTTGGAAAAACAACAGCAATAAATCTTTTTTCCAAGCAATTCGACCAATACATCTACCTAAACCTAGAAAGAGATAAAGACAAAATATTTTTTCAAAGATATAATGAAATAGAAGATATCATAGATGCAATATTTATAGCCAAACAAAAAATAAGGAAAAATAAAAAAACTCTAATATTTATTGACGAAATACAAGAAGAAAGCCAAGCAATTCAGCAATTACGTTATTTTTACGAAGAAGCAAAGGATCTTTACGTAGTGGCAGCAGGCTCGTTATTAGAAGTTGCTATTACACCAAAAATATCAACCCCGTTTCCGGTTGGCAGAGTGCAATACAAAGTTTTAAGACCAGTTTCGTTTATAGAATTTTTACAAGCATCAAATAATCACGAAGCACTCTTTCAATTGCAAAAAGTTCCCATAGCAAGATATGCACACTACACACTGCTTAAACTATTTCACACATACACCCTAATAGGAGGTATGCCAAACATTATTGACAGCTACTGCAAGAATAATGAGATAACTCAATTGGCAGAAATATATGATAACCTGCTTTCATCATACATAGATGATATAGAGAAATATGCAAGGAATCAATCAATAGCACACGTCATCCGGTTTGCCATTCGATCAATATTTAAAGAAGCAGGTAACAGAATAAAATTTCAGGGCTTTGGTAAATCGGAATACCGGTCACGCGAAATGGCAGAAGCATTAAGAACACTTGAAAAAGCTTGGCTAATACACCTTATTTACCCTACAACAAAAACAGAATTACCACTAATGCAAGACTACAAAAAAGCACCGAGGTTGCAAATACTCGACACAGGCTTAATAAACTATTTTTCAGGAATACAAACAGAGATAATTGGCACCGAAAACCTTAGTAGTGCATACAGAGGAATTATTGCAGAGCATATTGTGGGGCAAGAACTTCTGGCATCTAAACACCTGGTTTTAGACCCATTACATTTCTGGGTCAGAGAAAAAAAAGGAACAATGGCAGAATTAGACTACCTGTATTCCTACAAAGGGAAAATAATACCCATAGAAGTTAAATCAGGAACCACAGGAAAACTAAAATCGTTACACCTGTTTATGGATCAAGTGCCACTTAGTTTTGCCATCAGGTTTTATTCAGGAGAATTTAGAACAGATAAAGCTAGGACACCTGCAGGCAAGATATATAATCTATATAGCTTACCCTATTATCTGGTGTCCCAAATAGATAGATACCTAGACTGGATTTTTGAAAAAGAAACAACAACACCTGATTATTCCTTAGATACAAAACAAGAATCAACATTACATATTATAGAAGAAAAAAAGTATCCCTATATAAAAAATGATATAGTAAACACAAATTTTGATACACTAAAAGTGCTTATAAACGATACAGTAAAAACAAACACAAAAATAACACAACGATTCATAAAAATACTGTATTTGTTGAATAATACTCCAGGTCTGCGATCTAACGAAATAGCAAAAAGAATGCACGTTTCAGAAATAACAATCAGAAGAGATATGCAAAAAATCAAAGAACTGGTTACATTTCAGGGAGCTCCCAAAAATGGAGGTTACTATCTAACTATGAAAGGTAAAAACATCATTAATAAATAACAAAAATGATAACAAAAATCATTCACATTGGCATAATACTTATTCTCACAAATTGTACGCTGGCACAAAAAACTAATGAAAGAAACCAACAATACTTTAAAAATAAAATAAAAACAGGAGCAGAGCAGACGTCATCCTATATACCTGTGCTTCAAAACAAAAAAGTTGCAGTAGTTGCCAATCAAACTTCAGTAATTGGAAAAACTCATCTGGTTGATAGCCTGATAAACAATGGAATTAATATTATTACAGTTTTTGGGCC
>JAOZLR010000346.1 GCA_029934735.1 Bacteroidales bacterium | reverse complement strand
ATACATATTAATTCCATTTATTTTTATAATAAATTCTTTTGCCCAAAACTGGACAGATCCAGTTAATGTTTCAAATATGGAGGGAAAAGACCAACTTCCAGATTTTTGTCTTGACAATAACGGGGTAATCCATTGCGTGTGGGTACATGTTTATGAAACAAATTTCAGTAAGATATTTTATTGTAAATCTTATGATGATGGTTTAACCTGGACAATTGCTGAAGACATTTCTTTTAACGATGAAAAAAGGCTGTCGCAACCTCATATAGTATGCGATTCACAAAATAATTTACACATTACTTATGATTATGGTACAGATAATCCCTATGAAACTATGGTTTATTACAAAAAGTTTGAAGGGATAAATTGGAGTGAACCTTTTATCGTATCGGGAAATATGCCCGAATCTTACCATAACAATCTTTTAATTGACAATAACGATAGAGTTTATTGTACGTGGTTTAGATCACTTTACAATAATGGGACTGTTTTTTACAGGTATTTTGAAAATGGGGGCTGGAGTGAAATTTTTATTCCTTATGACAATAATGACTTTCTCGGTTTTGCAAATTCTGTTATTGACACTAATAATAATCTTCATTGGATAGGTGCCCATCATTATGAAGGACAAACCCATTACGAAGATAAAGCTATTTACTTCTGTTATAATTATGAAAATAATGAATGGAGTGATTTTGTCGAATTTGGCGAATATCATACCGGGAGTGGTTTTGATATTGATTTAGATGATTCGGAAATGCCTCATCTCGTTTGGCAAGAATTTACCAATGATAGTATCCCTCCTAATGACGGAACTTTTTATACTTATAATAATGGGAACAATTGGACTACTCCTGAACTAATTGTCGAAGATCCACAAGATCAACAAATAGTTTTAGAAGAAAATAACAAACCAAACATTTTTGATGTTGAAAAATTTAATGATGGAAGTATACTAGTGCATTATTATAATAAGCAAGGTACTTGGGAAGGATATATTATTGATGAATCAGAATGGTATGGAATGTCAACTCAAATAGCTAATGAGAATAATAAATTATATATTATGTACCATAAGCCTATTATAGATATTAATGGAGAGATTTATTTTTCAAAATCAGATATAATTTCTTCATTTACAGATTATCAAAGACAAAATCTTAAAGTTAATATTTATCCTAATCCTTTCCATCAAAAGGTTAGAATTAATTTTGAAACAAACGGCTCAAAAAGAACACTGTTGAAAATATACACAATGCAAGGCAAACTGATAAATACATTAATTGATGAAAATAAATTACCCGGCAAATATGAAATAATATGGAATGGTAAAGATAATAACGGAAAGGAGGTTTCATCAGGGCTTTACCTCGTACGCTTGCAGTCGGGCAGGAACATTCTTACGCGCTCGGTGCAGTATATTAAATAAAATTTTAACTGCCATTACCGGAACAAAGGAGAAAACCGGCCTGAATTTGCAAACAGTATCCGGTTTATCTTCAGCATAGGTAACGGCTACAAATTTATAAAATTATGACACGTAAATTGAAATTTTTAGTTTTATTAATGGCTTTAATGGTCATTATTGGTGTTGGCAACGCCCAGGAAAAATATGCCGTATTAATCACAGGCGATTATGCCGCCGAAGGAATCCCGATAGAAGAACAATGGGGCCAAGGAGATACTGATACCCCCATGGTAGAATTTTGGTACGACACCTATTTGATGTGGGAAATGCTTGTTTATGAGAAAGATTATTCTGATGAAAATGTTTTTGTTCTTTTTGCCGATGGTATTGATTATTCAATTGGCAATACTTGGATGTGGGAAAGGTATAGAGCAGAGATTTCTCATGAAGAATATTTTCCAATAACCGATTATTCTGCCACCATTGAAAACGTAGAGGATGTTTTCAACGGATTGACAACAGGTACAGGAGGCTTTCCGCAGGTAACAGAAGATGATTTTTTGTTTGTATGGATATTTGATCATGGAGGTCCAGGTCCAGGACAACCAGACCCGGCTTACTTTTGCTTATTGGACGGCAATATGTATGATCACGAATTTGCAGCGCTCACAGACCAAATACAAGCTAATAAAAAAGTGTTTTGGATGCAGCAATGTCGTTCAGGTGGTTTTTACGATGACCTTGAAGCAAATAATACTGTTTTTCATTCCGCATGCCAACCTCTGGAATATGCTTACTCGGCAGATAATGTTGATTTGTTGGGCAATCAGATTGAGGAATGGGATTTTTATTATTCCAGCCCTGAATATTATCGTCATGGCGAATTTAATTTTCATATATACTCTGCAACAGTTGGTGAATCTCCTGCTTATGTAGATAATTATAACGGGCAACCTTATACTGAAGCGGATGAAAATTCCGATAGCTATATTTCTGTTCTTGAAAGTTACAATTGGGAAGACACACATGAATCTATTCAATATTATGGTGGAATTTATCCGGGAGAAGACCCGCTATATTCGGACCCTGGGAATATTGGTGCAAATACATCATTACATTATCCTACATTATTATTTACTGATATTGAGAATGGAGGAATGACTTCACATCGTGGATTAATAGGTATCTCAAAGGATGTTCATGTTACGTCCGGTAATCAACTAAATTTTATTGCAAATGCTGATGTTTATCTGCTTAATGAAGCAAAACTTATTATTGACGAAGGAGCATCGCTGGTTTTAGAAGACAATGTTACAATTGTCGGTAAACATTATAATAACCAACTTGTTATCAATGGTGGTTTAGATGTCGGGGATAATATTACCTTCACTTCAGAAGGTCCCATATGGGATTTATACCTGAACAATCATAGTCTTCAAACTGTATTTGACAATACAACTTTTGAAAAATGCGAAGTACACAATTATGGTGAAAGTTTAACCATTACAAACTCAACATTTGATGATTGCTATATTATTTATTCCCATAGAGGTAACGTAACGGTAACCGATGAAACCATTTTTGACCGCACCTGGTTATATCTCGAAAATACCGAAGACAATAACAATACGGCTTCTGTTACTCATTGCAGTTTTTCAACTGATTATACAATGGCTGCAATCGACATTTGGAACTATAACCAGTATAATATTGCGAATAATACAATTGACGGGTATTATAACGGAATACAAATATTGCAATCAGGTTTTGGAGACACCAAGAAAAATTATGATAAGTGATAATACAATAACAAATTGTACTCAAAGGGGTATTTTGGCTTATGGTACAAGGGGTAGTGTTTACAGGAATCATATTTCAAACAACAGGTATGGCGTATGGTTTGGCGACCATAGCAATATAAGGCTTTGTGGTTATCCCAGTGCAGAAACTAATGATGAAACCCAGGAAATTTTTGATAATGAATCTTATGAAGTATATGCTTCACAATACAGTTTTCCATACTATTTCCGATATAATGTTAT